>DATGWU010000311.1:0-14143 GCA_035299345.1 Rhizobium sp. | reverse complement strand
CGCGGCGGTGTCTTCCTTGCCGGCGGCATTCCCCAGAAAATACTGCCTGCGCTGAAGCGTCCGGAATTCCGCGCCGCCTTCGAGGACAAGGCACCGCATACCGGGCTGATGCACACCATCCCGACCTTCGTGGTCACCCATCCGCTCGCCGCACTGTCAGGTCTCGCGAATTTCGCACGCACACCTGCCAATTTCGGTCTCGCGACCGATGGAAGGCGCTGGCGGCGCTGACGATGGGGGCGGTACGTCCGCTTTTTTGTGGCCAAGGGGGTTGCGACTGGCTATAGAGCGCTAGGCCATCGCGTCCGCGGGTCCGGACGCCCAGTTCCACGGGGAATGCCTTTATTTGGAAGCCAGCAGGACACACAAGACGCCCGTCAGCTCGAGCAGCATCACAACCGTTCTGAAGCGGGTCATCGCCGAGAACGGTCGCGATCACGTCAAGGGCTACATCTTCGCCGTCCTCTGCCTTGCCGTGGTGGCGCTCACAACTGCCTTCACCGCCTGGATCATGGAAACGGTGGTGAACGAGGCCTTCGCCAATCAGAGAGCGGACATCGTCTGGCTCATCTGCGGCGCCATTCTCGGCGCCTTCATGCTGCGTGGCCTTGCAAGCTACGGGCAGGCGGTCACCCTGTCGAAGATCGGTAACAACATCGTCGCGCGCTATCAGCGCCGGCTCTTCTCGCATCTGATGACCCTTTCGCTGGGCTTCTTCAGCGAGTCCCGCTCGGCTCACCTTGCCGCGCAGATCAGTCAAAACATCAATGGCATCCGTGATGTTCTCAATCTCACCGTCACGTCGACCGCGCGCGATCTGCTGACGCTGATTGCGCTCATCGGCGTCATGCTCGCAAAGGACTGGCTGCTGACGCTGATCGTCTTTGTCGTGGCGCCTCCCCTGCTGTATGCGCTGCGCTACCTTTCGAGGCGGCTGCGGGCCGCGACGCGCGAGTCGATCATCTTCAACAGCCACGTGCTGGGCGCCATGCAGGAGACGATCCAGGGTATCGCGATCGTCAAGGCCTTCACGATGGAAGAAGAGCTGGACCGCAAAGTCCAGAGCACGATCGCCGCGGCGGAACGCCGCGCGAACCGCATCGCCCGGCTCAGCGAACGTACCTCACCGCTCACGGAGACCTTCGCGGGCGTCGCCATCTCCAGCGTGATCGCCTACGCGGCGTTCCGCTCGATCTATGGCGGTGTACTGCCCGGCGCCTTCTTCTCCTTCATTGCGGCACTGCTGATGGCCTACGAACCGGCGAAGCGGCTCGCCAAGCTGCAGGTGCAGATGGAACGCGCCGCCGTCAATGCTCGGATGATCTACGAAATCCTCGACATGGAGAGCCCGCAGCGCGACAGGCGGGACGCAACCGAGCTCAAGGTTGGCGCGGCGCGCATCGAATTCCGCAACGTCAAGTTCGCCTATGGCAACAACGAGCCGGTGCTGAAGGGCATCGACTTCGTCGCCGAAGGCGGAAAGACCACGGCACTCGTCGGCCCCTCCGGCGCCGGCAAGTCGACGGTGATCACGCTCGTCCCGCGATTCTACGATCCCGCGGAGGGTGAGATCCTGATCGATGGCCAGAACATCGCCTCGGTCACAAAAGCGTCGTTGCGCAGGCACATCGCTTACGTTTCGCAACAGCCCTATCTCTTTGAAGGGACGATCCGCGACAATATCCGCTACGGTCGTCCTGATGCGACCAATGCCGAGATCGAGGAAGCGGCCCGCCTCGCCTATGCGCACGATTTCATCCTCGCTCAGCCGATGGGCTATGACACTCCTGTCGGCGAAAACGGCGTGACGCTCTCCGGTGGCCAGCGGCAGCGGCTGTCGATCGCCCGCGCACTGGTTCGCAACGCACCGATCCTGCTGCTGGATGAAGCAACCTCCGCTCTTGATACGGAATCGGAGGCCGCCGTTCAGAAGGCTCTTGACGAGGCGATGACCGGACGCACCGTGATCGTCATTGCCCATCGGCTTTCGACGATCATCAAGGCGGACAAGATCATTGTAATGCAGAGCGGGACGATCGCCGAGGAAGGCACCCATCAGTCACTTGCACAGCGTCCCAACGGCCTCTACGCTCGACTGAACCAGCTGCAGCCCGGCAGCGGAAATAACGAATTCTTCTGAGGTCAAAGCACCATGAGCGATGCCATGAAACTCGTCGTCGTCGGAGCCGGTGGCCGCATGGGCCAGACGGTGCTGCGCCTCATCCAGGCAACGGAAGGTGCCGTGGTTCACGCTGCGGTCGAACGATCCGGTTCACCGTTGATCGGCAGGGATGCGGGAGAACTGGCCGGGCTTGGCTCGATCGGCGTTCCGGTGACCGACGATCCGCTGGCGGCGTTCGTTCATGCCGATGGAGTCATCGATTTCACATCGCCGGCGGCAAGCGTGGAATATGCCGGTCTCGCCGCGCAGGCGCGGATCGTCCATGTCATCGGCACGACCGGCTGCATTGTGGACGACGACGCGAAGATCGCAGCGGCCGCGCGCCATGCGCGGGTCGTCAAATCCGGCAATATGAGCCTCGGAGTCAACCTGCTCTCCGTCCTCGTCAAACAGGCGGCACAGGCGCTCGACGCTGCCGGCTGGGACATCGAGGTGCTGGAAATGCACCACAAGCGCAAGGTGGACGCGCCGTCTGGGACTGCATTGCTCCTCGGGCAAGCCGCCGCCGAAGGGCGCGGCATCGATCTTGCCGATCGTTCCGTCCGCGTGCGCGACGGGCATACGGGACCACGCGAGGAGGGCAGTATCGGTTTTGCAACGCTGCGCGGCGGCTCCGTGATCGGCGAGCACTCCGTCCTCTTCGCCGGTGAAGGCGAAACAATTACTCTTTCCCACAGCGCCGGCGATCGTTCGCTCTTTGCGCGCGGTGCGCTCCGGGCTGCACTCTGGGCGCGGGACAAGAAGCCCGGCCTCTATTCCATGCTCGATGTCCTCGGGCTTTCTTCATCCATCTAGATAATTCCTTGCGGAGGATTTTCCCATGAGCGGTACTCTCGTGCTGGTTCGCCACGGCCAGAGTGAATGGAATCTCAAGAACCTGTTCACCGGCTGGCGCGACCCGGGACTGACCGAACTCGGCATCCAGGAGGCCGAAGCCGGAGGCCAGGCTCTCGCCGATTATGGAATCAAGTTCGACATCGCCTTCACCTCTGCTTTGTCTCGAGCGCAGAAGACCTGCGACATCATCCTGAAAAAAGTCGGGCAACCGAGCCTTGAGACAATCCGCGACGAGGCCCTGAACGAGCGGGATTACGGCGATCTCTCCGGTCTCAACAAGGACGACGCCCGTGCAAAATGGGGTGAGGAGCAGGTTCATGTATGGCGGCGCTCCTACGACGTTCCGCCGCCGGGCGGCGAGAGCCTGCGTGACACCGGCGCCCGCGTCTGGCCTTACTACATGACCGACATCCTGCCGCGCGTCCTGCGCGGCGAGAAGGTTCTGGTCGCCGCACACGGCAATTCGCTGCGCGCGCTCGTCATGGTTCTCGACCGCCTCTCCAAGGAGCAGATCCTCAAGCTCAACCTGGCGACCGGCGTGCCGATGGTCTACAAGCTCAATCCGGACTCGACGGTCGCCAGCAAGGAAGTGCTCGGCGACATGTCGGGCGCCCACTGAAGCACCGCGGCGCAATCAGCTTGCTATCGTGAACTGGACGCGGTCAGCCGGAAAACGGGTGACCGCGTACTGTATCGGGACTCCCGAAAGATCCGTGTTGACCGCCCGCGTCACCAGAACGATCGCCCCCGGCGTGAGCTCGAGCGCGGCAATGTCGGCAGCTTCCGCATGGGTTGCGGATATCTCCGTAACAGAGCGCAGGTAGTCTCCCACACCGAAAGCCGCGAGCGCTTCCGTGATCGAACCGCTTCGGGCGAAGACCTCGCCGATATCCTTGAAGCGGTCGGCCGGAAACCAAGCGGTCGAGCGCGATACGGCGCGGCCGTCAGCCTTGCGCAACGCCTCCAGCCGGACAACCGGCGTCTCCGCCTCGAGCGCGAGCCAACGGGCAACCTCCGGGTCGGCTGGCTCGATTTCCGACGTCAGCAATAGTCCCTGCAAATCGCGCGCCTGATCGCCGATGCCTTCTGTGAACCTCGTCCTCCGCGAGATGGGGAAATTGAAGCGTTCCTTGCGAACGATGAGCGTTCCACGTCCCTGAACAGCCCGGACGACACCCTCCTGGGCCAACGCTGCGAGGGCGCTGCGCACCGTATGGCGGTTGACGCCAAATTGTGCGGCCAACAACATCTCCGGCGGCACCATGCCGCTTTCGTCGAATTCTCCCCTGGAAATGGCTTCCCGAATTCGGTCGGCAATCTGGCGCCAGAGTGCGACGCCCGCCTGTCTTTCAACCCGTTTTAGATCCGTCATGTCACACGCTTGTCACGCCCGTTGGTTATCCATAATCACAGTTGTATAGTTGTCTATATTAATAGACATTTCGGAGCCTGACAATGGATGCGAAGAAACAAAATACATCCGGAGAAACGGCGGACGGCGATCGCAAGCGCACGATGGACTTGCTGGCCCGCGCCACCATCAATGAGCTGACCGCCGGCTGGACAGCACTATCGCCGCAACCGGACGTCCAGATGCTGCGCGGACCTGAAACCGGACTCGTCATGGTTCGGGGCCGGATCGGCGGCGGCGGCTCGCCCTTCAATCTCGGCGAAGCGACGGTCAGTCGCGCGACGGTACGGTTGGCAAACGGCATCGTCGGCTTTGGCCAATCGCTCGGCACAGATCGTGAGAAGGCAAGGCTCGCGGCCATCTTCGACGCGCTTTGGCAGCAGGCAGATACGCGCGATTTCGTTGAGACACGGCTGCTGTCGCCGATTGCCGCCCGCATTGCCGACGAAGACCGACGCAGAACCGAGGAAACCGCGGCGACGCGCGTCGATTTCTTCACGATGGTGAGAGGAGAGGACTGATGACCCTCAGGACAGAAGCCTTGACCGGTGGCTACATCGACCCGGTCCGCGATGCGCAAAGCACGTTTCGCATGCTCATGGAGGGCATGGCCAGACCGGGCACGATCAAGACCATCGTTCCGCCCATTGAGCCGCCCACTCCCTTGCGTCCCGCGGCGGGTGCCATCGCGCTTGCGCTCTGCGATAACGACACACTCGTCTGGCTTTCCGCCGGCCTGGCGAAATCGCCGATCGCCGAGTGGATCGGCTTTCACACGGGCGCACCGGTAACGCGCGAAAAATCGGAAGCACGCTTTGCCTTCTTCGAGGCCGGCTCTCCTATCGCCTCGTTTGGCCTCTTTGCGCTCGGCAGCCAGGAGTATCCGGACCGGTCGACAACGGTGGTCATCGAGGTCTCCCGTCTGGAAGGGGGCGCACCGCTTATCCTGCATGGCCCGGGCATCCGCGAAAGCGTGACGATCGCCCCCGTCGGACTTCCGGACATCTTCCTCCGGCAGTGGGCCGACAACCGTGCGCTCTTTCCTCGCGGAATCGACGTCGTGCTGACCGCCGGGCGGCAGTTTCTCTGCCTGCCGAGAACCTGCAAAATCAGTGCCGGGGAGATCTGACGAATGTATGTTGCCGTCAAAGGTGGAGAAACCGCGATCGCGAATGCCCATCGGCTGCTGGCAGACCGGCGCCGTGGAAACCGCGACCTTCCGTCGGTCACGATCAACCAGATCAGCGAGCAGCTTGGTCTTGCCGTCGATCGTGTGATGGCGGAAGCCTCGCTTTACGACCGCGCGCTTGCGGCACTCGCCATCAAGCAGTCGCGCGGCGATCTCATCGAAGCGATCTTCCTACTGCGCGCCTACCGCACGACGTTGCCTCGCTACGGGTACTCGGTTGCCCTCGACACCGCGGCGATGAAGATCGAGCGTCGCATCTCGGCGACCTACAAGGATCTTCCGGGAGGACAACTCCTGGGCCCCACGTTCGATTACACGCATCGCCTTCTCGATCCGGATCTGATGGGGGATGAGGCGGTCGAAGAGCCGGTCCTCAGGGACAGCGAGCCCGAGAAAGTAATGCGGGTCTCGGAGATCCTGGCGGAAGAAGGACTGGTAGAACCCGACGGCGACATGCCCGAGGACCATGTGACGGGAGATATTACCCGCGAGCCGATCGATTTTCCGATGCCACGGGACCTGCGCCTTCAGGCACTTGCCCGCGGCGACGAGGGCTTCCTGCTTGCCCTCGGCTATTCGACCCAGCGCGGCTACGGCCGCACGCATCCCTTCGCCGGCGAAATCCGCATCGGCGAAGTCGAGGTGGAGATGGACGTTCCCGAGCTCGGTTTTGCGGTCTCGCTCGGACGCATTCGGGTGACCGAATGTCAGATGATCAACCAGTTCAAGGGCTCGGCGAAAGCACCGCCGCAGTTCACGCGCGGGTATGGCCTCGTGTTTGGCCAGAGCGAACGCAAGGCGATGGCCATGTCGCTCGTCGATCGTGCCTTGCGGGCGGAGGAATTCGGCGAGGACATCGTCGCCCCGGCACAGGATGAGGAATTCGTGATCTCACATTCCGACAACGTGCAGGCGACCGGTTTCGTCGAACACCTGAAGCTGCCGCACTACGTCGACTTCCAGGCCGAACTCGAACTCGTGCGCCGCATGCGGGCAGAATACGAGGCCGGCAGGTCCAATCGTTTCACGGACAAGGAGGCAGCGGAATGAGCGCCGTTCCAGAGCTCGCCCAATACAATTTCGCCTATCTCGACGAACAGACAAAGCGGATGATCCGAAGGGCTATCCTGAAGGCGATCGCGATCCCCGGCTATCAGGTCCCGTTCGCGTCGCGCGAAATGCCGATGCCCTGCGGTTGGGGCACCGGTGGTGTGCAGGTCACGGCCTCGATCATCGGTGCGGACGACGTGCTGAAGGTAATCGACCAGGGCGCCGACGACACGACGAACGCGGTTTCGATCCGCGCCTTCTTCCAAAAGGTCGCCAATGTCGCAGTCACCACACATACGCATGAGGCAACCATCATCCAGACACGCCACCGCATCCCGGAAAAGCCGCTCAGCGAAAACCAGGTTCTGGTCTACCAGGTGCCGATCCCGGAACCGTTGCGCTTCCTCGAACCCCGCGAAACCGAGACCCGCAAGATGCATGCGCTCGAGGAATACGGGCTCATGCACGTGAAACTCTACGAAGACATCGCCAGGAACGGCCATATCGCGACGACCTACGCCTATCCGGTGAAGGTCAACGGCCGCTACGTCATGGATCCCTCCCCGACGCCGAAGTTCGACAACCCGAAAATGCACATGTCGGACGCCCTTCAGCTCTTCGGGGCCGGACGCGAAAAGCGCATCTACGCCGTACCTCCATACACCGAGGTGGTGAGCCTCGACTTCGAGGATCACCCCTTCGAGATCCAGAAGTTCCACCAGCCGTGCGCACTCTGTGGCGCAGAAGGCGTCTATCTCGATGAGGTGGTGCTCGACGACAAGGGCGGGCGCATGTTCGTCTGCTCGGACACCGATCACTGCGAGGAACGACGTGAACAAGGTCATGTCGGGCACTTGCTCGCCACGCAGAAGGAGGCAGCGGAATGACCGACACACCACTCTTGAAAGTCCGCGACGTCTCGAAATTCTACGGCAGCCGGATCGGCTGCAGCAACGTGGCCTTCGACCTCTGGCCCGGGGAAGTGCTGGCAATCGTCGGCGAGTCCGGTTCCGGCAAGACCACTCTCCTCAATTGCCTTTCGACACGGCTGATGCCGACCACCGGTACCGTCGAGTACCACACGCGTGACGGAAGCTATCGCGACCTGTTTCACATGAGCGAAGCCGAGCGGCGTTTCCTCATGCGGACGGACTGGGGCTTCGTCCATCAGAACCCGGCCGATGGGTTGCGCATGACGGTGTCTGCCGGCGCCAACGTCGGCGAGCGGCTTATGGCGATCGGCGACCGGCATTACGGCAAGATACGCGAAACCGCCGGCTCGTGGCTTGAGCGCGTCGAGATCAGCACCGACCGCATAGACGACCAGCCGCGCGCCTTCTCCGGCGGGATGCGTCAGCGTCTGCAGATCGCCCGCAATCTGGTCACGGCCCCACGTCTCGTCTTCATGGACGAACCGACAGGCGGTCTCGATGTCTCGGTACAGGCACGCCTTCTCGATCTCGTCCGCGGCCTCGTCAACGATCTCGGCCTTTCGGCGATTGTCGTCACGCACGACCTGGCGGTCGCTCGGCTCCTCTCCCACCGCATGATGGTGATGAAGGACGGCATGGTGATCGAGCAGGGCCTCACCGACCGGGTCCTCGACGACCCGCGCGAACCCTATACGCAACTGCTCGTCTCCTCGATCCTGCAAGTCTGAACGGAAAGCGCCATGGCCACGCCCCTCGTCGTCTCCGAAGTCTCGAAGAGCTTCACCATGCACCTGCGCGACGGCATCCGCCTGCCGGTCGTCGCGAACGTCTCCTTCTCGATCGCCGAGGCCGAATGCGTCGTCCTCGGCGGCCCTTCAGGCATCGGCAAGAGCTCGATCCTCAAGATGCTCTATGGCAACTATGCCGTGGATGCCGGACAGGTGCTCGTAGAGCATCGTGGTCAGATCGTCGACATGGCGACCGCCGATCCGCGCATGATCATGGACATCCGCCGTACCACCGTGGGCTATGTGAGCCAGTTCTTGCGGACAGTCCCGCGTGTTGCCGCCATCGACGTCGTCGCCGAACCCCTGGTCGTCCGCGGCACCGGGGTGGATACTGCGCGCATCCGCGCCGGCGAACTGCTGGAACGGCTCAATCTGCCACGGGACCTGTGGCAACTGCCGCCTGCGACCTTCTCCGGTGGCGAGCAGCAGCGCGTGAACATCGCCCGCGGCTTCATCACCGATCATCGAATCCTCCTTCTCGACGAGCCGACGGCCTCCCTCGACGTTACGAACCGGGCCGTAGTGGTGGACATGATCCGGCAGAAGAAGAAGGCCGGCGTTGCCCTGCTCGGAATTTTCCATGACGAGGAGGTGCGCGAGGCGGTGGCCGACCGCATTCTCGACGTGACCGCGTTCTCGCCGAGAAAGGCAGCCGCATGAGCAAGAAGCTCGGGCACGATCCGCTTGTTCACGTGACCGCGCACGTCGTGAACTCAGCCCTCGGAGCCTATACCGAGGTCGCCGAGCGCTGCCGCCTCGATGAGGTGGTACTCGGCGACTATTCTTACATGATGCAGGACAGTTCCGCCTGGTGCACCACCATCGGAAAATTCGTGAATATTGCCGCGGCGGTGCGCATCAACGCGCCCAATCACCCGACGTGGCGGGCGACCCTGCATCACTTCACCTACAGGGCGGCATCCTATTTCGATGGTGCGGAGAATGACGAAGAATTCTTCGCCTGGCGCCGCGAGAACCGTGTGGTGATCGGCCATGACGTGTGGATCGGACATGGTGCGACGATCCTTGCCGGGGTTCAGATCGGCAATGGGGCGGTGATCGGCGCCGGAGCTGTCGTTTCCAAGTCCGTTACACCTTACACAATCGTCGGCGGCGTTCCCGCCCGGCTCATCCGAGAACGCTTTCCCGCGGATGTCGCCGCCGGAATGGAGGCACTCGCCTGGTGGGACTGGCCCCACGACCGGCTGCACGCCGCCCTCGAAGATTTCCGGCGGCTGGATGGTGCTTCCTTCATCGGAAAATACGGGAAATCATAATTTCTTCAAATGGATATCAGATTTTACAATACCTACACAAATCTGACATCCGCACTTCATTCCCGTCCGATACAGGCTTTACCAACCACACGGACAGAAGATCGGAAGCGCCAAGATGAGATTTGAGCTGAAGAACCTCACCCGCTGCTTCGGGGACAATGTTGCGGTCAATGCCGTCAGTCTCGATATCCCGCAGGGACAGATGGTGGGGGTAATCGGTCGCTCGGGCGCCGGCAAGTCCACCCTGCTGCGGATGATCAACCGCCTCGTCGACCCGTCCTCCGGATCCATCCAATTCGGCGACGCGGAGGTCTCGTCGTTGCGGGGGCAGTCGCTGCGCAACTGGCAGCGTGACTGCGCGATGATCTTCCAGCAGTTCAATCTCGTGCCTCGGCTGGACGTCCTGACCAACGTCTTGCTTGGTCGTCTGAACCACCGTTCCACTGCGCTCAGCATTCTCAACTATTTCACGCGCGAGGAGCGGATCATGGCGATCGCCGCCCTCGAAAGGCTCGGCATCGAGCAGACGGCGCTGCAGCCGGCCGGCACGCTTTCCGGCGGCCAGCAGCAGCGCGTCGCGATAGCACGAGCGTTGATGCAAAGACCGAAGATGGTGCTCGCCGACGAGCCGATCGCGTCCCTCGACCCCCTGAACGCCAAGATCGTCATGGACGCCTTGCGCGACATCAACGTCCGCGAAGGCATTACGGTCATCACGAACCTGCATACCCTCGACACCGCCCGAACGTATTGCGACAGAATCATCGGCATGGCGCATGGATCGGTGGTCTTCGACGGCCGTGCGGACGCGCTGACGGCAGACGCGGTGCGGCAGATATACGGCTCGAATCCCGACGGCAGCGGCGTCGACGAGGGCATGACGTCGACAAGCATCGACATCAGTCGCGCGAAGGCGTCCTCCGCCCGGCAAGTTGCGGGGTTTCGTCCCCTCGCCGCAGCAGACGCCTGATCGGCCGCCCGCATCAAAACCATTTCATCAACCGATCCGACCCCGAAGAAACAGGAGAGACCCATGTTGAAGAAGACCCTTCTCGCCGCCGTTGCGCTCGTCGCCATGGCCGGTGCGGCTGCCGCGGAAGACCTCAAGGAATTCCGGATCGGCATTCTGGGCGGCGAGAACGAAGCCGACCGCCTGCGCAACTTCCAGTGCATGGTCGACAAGCTTCCCGCCGTCCTCGGCGTGGAGAAGGTCTCGCTTTTCCCGGCTGCCGACTATGACGGCGTTATTCAGGGCCTGCTTGGTGGCACGCTCGACTACGCCGAACTCGGCGCTTCCGGTTTTGCCAAGATTTATCTCGCCGACGCCAGGGCGGTCGAACCGATCCTAACCACCGTCCAGACTGACGGCTCGATGGGCTACTACTCGATCATGGTCGCCCGCAAAGATTCGGGCATGACCAAGGTCACCGACATCAAGGGCAAGAAGCTCGGCTTCGCCGACCCCGACTCGACGTCGGGATACCTGATCCCGACCGTTACCCTGCCGGAAGCTCTCGGCGCCCCCGTCAAGGAGTACGTTGCCGAAACCGGCTTTGGTGGCGGTCACGAAAACCTCGTCGTCGAAGTGCTGAAGGGCACCTTCGATGCCGGCACGACCTTCGGTTCCGGCGTCGGCGAGTTCAAGGACGGCTACACCTCCGGCAACCTGAAGAAGATGGTCGACAAGGGCGTCCTGAACATGGACGATCTGGTCGAACTCTGGAAGTCCCCGCTGATCCCGAACGGCCCAGTCGTCGTCCGCACATCGATGAACGACGACATGAAGGCCAAGTTCAAGACGTTCATGATGGACCTGCCGAAAACCGACGCTGCCTGCTTCTCGGCTATCCAGGGCGGTGATTTCACCGGTTTCACCGAAGTGAACGTCGACTTCTACAAACCGATTATTGACGCCCGCAAGGCAACCATCGGCGGCTGACATCCTGAGACCGAAAAAGGCCGCCGGGTGCATCAGGCATCCGGCGACTCTTGACGAATGCACGTCGCCGCCGCGACGTGAACAAAAGCGGACTGCTTGCCATGAGTTCCTTCACCTACAAGCCCGAGCTCAGCGAGAGGGGCGCACTCATCGAGAACCATTGGCAAGACCTTGCCCGAGGCCGTCGTTTGTACACGATGCTCTCGCTCGCGGTGCTCGCCCTGGCGCTTACGGGTTCGTTGTGGTTTGCCAACGAAACCAATTCGGGCAAGTTCTTCGAACGCTTGCCGCACTTTTTCGATTTTGTCGGTGACCTAATGCCTCGCGACGGCGTCGAAGTCTGGCGCGCGCTCCTCGACCTGCCCTCTCCATATTTCGATGGAAGCCTGAAATACGACTATCCCGAAGGCCGCTACTACGTCACCGGCAGCCTCTACATACCCGAGTACGTCTACAAGATGACGGAAACCCTGAACATTGCGTTGTTGTCGACGATCATCGGTTTCGCCCTCGGCTTCCTCCTGTCGTTTCTTGCTGCGAAAAACATGACGGCCAGTCCGTGGATACGCGTTCCGGTGCGTCGTTTCATGGAGCTGTTGCGCGCATTTCCTGAAATCGTCCTTGCCGGCTTCTTCCTGGCTATCCTGTCGCTCGGTCCGATTCCCGCGATCATCGCAGTTTCGATCCACACAATCGGCGCACTCGGCAAGCTCTTCTTCGAAGTCATCGAAAACGCGGACATGAAGCCGGACGAAGGGCTGAAAGCGGTCGGCGCCTCATGGCTCGAGCGCGCCTGGTTCGGCATGGTGCCGCAGGTGATGCCAAATTTCGTCAGCTATTTTCTGTTGCGCTTCGAAATCAACGTCCGTGCTTCGACCATCATCGGCGCGGTCGGTGGCGGCGGTATCGGCGAACAGCTGCGTCTTTCGATCAGTCGTGGGCACGAGGCGAAGACGCTGGCGATCGTTCTCCTGCTGTTTGTGACGATCATCGCGGTCGACCAACTCTCAGCGTGGCTGCGCCGCAAGCTCGTCGGAGATCAGGCCTTCCAGGCCGTGATGTAGGAGTGCACCTTGAAAACGATGAGCCTTTCCGAATTCGAGGCAGTTGCCGCTCGCCATCCGCAACTCCTCATGCCTTCTTTCTGGTCACGTTTCCGCGTCGCCGCGGTCGGAGGGGCAATCGCCCTTTATTTCGTCTTCTGCTGGTGGTTCTTCTCCGTCGGTCAGGTTCTCGGCACCGCCAACTGGGGTATCGCTGCCGGCTACCTCGCAGACTGGATATCCTACGAAGTCCGGCCGGACATAGTGGTTCGCGCGGACGGGACAATGCAGATCGAGTTCTCGCGCTACGATCCGATCGGTCCCAATCCCCATCCCGACTGGCTCGAGGCCGAGCGCGAAACGGTAACCCGGACGGTGGATATCCCGGCGACGGAGATGCAAGCCAAGCCGAAGTCCTCTTTCAGCTTCGTTGCTCCGAGCAATGCAGGCAAGCAGGAGGCTGCCGAGGCCCGAACGGAGACCCGCACCGAAGAAGTCGTCACCCATGCGGTCGTGTCCATGAACTCGACCGACAGGATTGACGTCCTGCCAGGGCACGTCGAAATCCATCGCGGAAATGAGATGCTTGGCGTCACGCTCAGCCGCGACGATGGTGTGAGAGCTGATCGCGACCTGCCCGCCTGGGCAACCCAGCGCGCGCCCGGCGAGAAGATCGTGCTCGCCTTCGGCTTCTCGGGGTGGGCGGAAATACGCGATGACGCTGTCAAGATCCACAAGCGTTTTCTCGGGTGGGAAAACTTCTTCTTCGATATCGATTCGCCTTTCTTCGGCAAATCGGCGGGAGCAGTGTTGCGACTGCTGGTATCAGGAGAGCGGCTCGACCCCACTCGCAGCAATGCCTCACTGGCGCTGGAGAATTTTCTCTACAATCCTTCCTGGCAACACCTCGACGTCTGGACAAAACTGCTCCAGACGATCGTCATGGCCTTTGTCGGTACGCTGTTCGCGACGATCATCGCCTTTCCACTCTCCTTCGTTGCCGCCCGCAACATCACGCGCAATGGCGTCGTAAACCAGATCACCAAACGCTTCTTCGACTTCCAGCGTTCGGTCGACATGTTCATCTGGGCGCTGTTCTTCACGCGCGCATTCGGTCCCGGACCACTGGCCGGGATTTCCGCCATCTTCTTCACGGACACCGGAACCCTTGGAAAGCTCTATTCGGAAGCACTCGAAAACATCGATGACAAACAGCGCGAGGGCGTGAAGTCTGTGGGCGCAGCTCCATTGGCCGTTCAGCGTTTCGGCGTCCTGCCGCAGGTTCTGCCGGTGTTCACCTCTCAGGCGCTCTACTTCTGGGAATCCAATACGCGCTCGGCAACGATCATCGGCGCGGTCGGCGCCGGCGGCATCGGCCTGAAGCTCTGGGAAGCGATGCGGACCAACCAGGATTGGGAGAATGTCGGCTACATGGTTCTCCTCATCCTGATCGTCGTCTTCATCTTCGATTCGATCTCGAACGCCTTGCGTTCGC
>DATGWU010000310.1:0-12676 GCA_035299345.1 Rhizobium sp. | reverse complement strand
CCTCGACCACGTGATCGGCACGGAAGAGCCTGATGATGTCACGCCCTACGACATCAACATTCTCGGTGAGTTCAATCTTTCCGGCGAATTCTGGATGGTGAAGCCGCTTCTCGAAAAACTTGGCATGCGCGTCAGGGCCTGTATCCCCGGCGATGCCCGCTACCGCGACATCGCCGCCGCCCACCGCGCGAAGGCGACGATGATGGTCTGTTCGACAGCCCTCATCAATCTCGCCCGTAAGATGGAGGAACGCTTCGGCATCCCCTATTTCGAGGGTTCCTTTTACGGCATCTCCGATACCTCGGAGGCCCTGCGGCAGCTTGCCCGCCTGCTGGTTCAGCAAGGAGCGCCCCCTGAGCTCCTTGACCGGACGGAATCCCTCATCGCGGAGGAGGAGGCCAGAGCCTGGGTCGCACTCGAGGGATTCCGTCCCCGTCTTGAAGGCAAGCGCGTACTGCTCAACACCGGTGGGGTGAAGAGCTGGTCGGTTGTCCATGCGCTTCAGGAAATCGGCGTGGAGATCGTCGGTACCTCGGTAAAGAAATCCACTCCCGAGGACAAGGAGCGCATCAAGCAGATCCTCAAGGACGAGAACCACATGTTCGACTCCATGGCGCCGCGCGACCTCTATGCGATGCTCGCCGAGCACAAGGCAGACATCATGCTGTCGGGTGGACGCACCCAGTTCATCGCGCTGAAGGCGAAGATGCCCTGGCTCGACATCAATCAGGAAAGGCACCACCCCTATGCCGGCTATGACGGCATGGTGGAACTGGCCCGCCAGATCGACATTGCGATCCACAATCCTGTCTGGGAGACCGTGCGCGAGGTCTCGCCATGGGATGGAGACGGCAATCTGGTCCCGAGCGCGTCGACCGCCAGCGAAAGCGACGATGCACCGCTTGCCTCGCCGGTGCGCGCCTTCCGCAAATTCGTCAATTCCAATGCCGATGAAATGGGAGAATGCTGATGGCCCGGATAGTGCATCAGACAAAACAGGTCGCGATCAATCCGCTCAAGTCCTCGCAACCGCTGGGTGCCGCCTTCGCCTATCTCGGGGTCGATGGCGCCATGCCGCTCTTCCACGGCAGCCAGGGTTGCACCTCCTTCGCGCTCGTCCTGTTCGTCCGCCATTTCAAGGAGACGATCCCGTTGCAGACGACCGCAATGGACGAGGTTGCGACAATCCTTGGCGGTGCCGACCATCTGGAGGAGGCGATCCTCAACCTCAAGAATCGCACGAAGCCGAGCCTGATCGGTATCTGCACCACCGCGCTGGTCGAAACCCGCGGAGAGGATTTCGCCGGCGATCTCGTGAAGATCAAGGCGAAGCGCGCGGAAGAACTCGCCGGTACCGAGGTGGTACTGTCCAGCACGCCGGATTTCGACGGTGCGATGGAGGAGGGCTGGGCCAAGGCCGTGACCTCGATGATCGACGGCGTGACGATCCCGGGCGAACGCGCGCGCGATCCGAAGAAGGTAGCGATCCTGCCCGGCTGGCACCTGACGGTCGCCGACGTTGAGCACATCCGCGAGACGGTGGAGAGCTTCGGCCTCACCCCGATGATCCTGCCGGATATTTCCAGCGCGCTCGACGGCACGGTTCCCGACCGCTGGATACCGACCACCTATGGCGGCACGAAAGTCGAGGACATCCGCAATCTCGGCGAATGCTTCCAGGCGATCGCGATCGGTGAGCACATGCGTGGGCCGGCGGAGGCGCTGCAGGCGGCGACGGGCGTTCCCTATGCGCTCTTCCAGCAGCTTTCCGGCATGAAGGCGATCGACCGCTTCATCACCATGCTGGCGATGATTTCCGGCAATCCCGTGCCGGCGAAGCTGCGTCGCCGCCGGGCCCAGTTGCAGGATGCGCTACTCGACGGGCACTTTCATTTCGGTGGCAAGCGGATCGCGATCGCGGCCGAACCGGACCACCTCTACCAGCTTTCGACCTTCTTCACCGGACTTGGCGCTGAGGTCGCTGTCGCAGTCACCACCACGGGCACCAGCGGCATCCTCCAGAAAGTACAGACCGAGGTGGTGCAGGTGGGCGACCTCGCTGATCTGGAGGCGATGGCGCAAGCCGCCGAAGCCGACCTGATCGTGGCCCATTCCCACGGCCGCCAGGCGGCGGAACGGATCGGCGTGCCGCTGATGCGGGTCGGCTTCCCGATCTTCGACCGGCTGGGCAGCCAGCACAAGCTCACCGTTCTCTACGAAGGCGCCCGCGACATGATCTTCGAGGCGGCCAACATCTTCCAGTCCGTCCAGCACCAGCCCACCCCGGAAGAGCTCAATCCTCTCCGCAACAGGGAGACCGAAAATGACAGCCGTCCGACGTCTTTCACTCGTCACTGACGAGGGGCCAGCGCCTGCACCGGACCGCCCGAAGGGCGCCTTGCGCATCGCCATCGCCACGCGGGACATGAAAGGCCTCAACGCCCATTTCGGCTCGGCCAAGCTGTTTGCCGTTTATGACATCACGCCTGAAAGCTGGACCTTCGTCGAGGCCGTCGGTTTCGGCGACGTCTCCGACGAGAGCGGCAAGCACAAGACGGAGGGCGATGACCGGATCACGCCGAAGGTCGAGGCGCTCAAGGGCTGCCACCTTCTGTTTTGTCTCGCGATCGGTGGTCCGTCCGCAGCCAAGGTGGTGTCGGCCAGGATCCATCCGATCAAGGTTCCGCAGCCTTCCTCCATCGAGGATGTGCTGTCGCGCACCCAGACGATGCTGAAAACCGCGCCGCCGCCCTGGCTGCGCAAGGTGCTGGCCGAGGCCGGCGTATCCGTCGCCAAGCCGTCCTTCGATGATGAAGACTGAAAAAGGAGATCGCCCATGACCCCGACTGCCGTGCTTGAAAAGACCGCCGCCAACGACGACGTCGACGCCATGGCGACGCCGTTCATGAAGTGCCTCGTCCGGCTGATGCGTGCGCAGGACACCTATGACGCCTGGGAGGGGCGATCCGACGCATCGATCCTCAATGATTTCATCGTCACGAAAGAGCAACGCCGCGAGATCCCGATTATCGGCGACCCTGATCCGGATGTGTTGTGGCGGCTGGAAATCTTCTATTCGGCGGTCGGGCTTGCCATCGAGCAGGAGACCGGGATCATCGCTTCGCCGATGATGAAGATGAGCCATGAGGGCTTCGGGCGCCTGCTGCTGACGGCCGGGCGTCTTGTTGTCGTGCTGAAATCCTTGCGCGATGTCCACCGCTTCGGTTTCGAGAACCTGGCCAAGCTTGCCGATGCCGGCAACAAGCTGGTGCAGGATGCCGTCGAAATGATCGGCAAATTCCCTGAAGTCGCCAGATACTGACTGGGGAGGCGAACATGTCCGAACTCGAGGAGCTCCAGAAAAAGGTCCGAAAGCTCAACTCCAGGGCCGGAAACGCAAAGATGGAGTTACACGACCTTGCCGAGGATCTGCCGGTCAACTGGACCGAGATCAGGGCGGTCGCCGAACGCACCTACGCCGTCTTTGCCGAACTGGAGGCCGCCAAGGCCGAGTTGGCGGCCCTGGAGGGCGTGTGATGAGTGGTTTCTTCTCCACCCGAGACGGCTCTCCATGGATGCCGGAATACCTGACGGCGATCGATGGCAGGACCTGCATCGGCTGCGGCCGCTGCTACAAGGTCTGTTCGCGCGATGTGATGCACCTCCATGGCGTGAACGAGGAAGGGGAGATTCTCGGGCTCTACGATGAGGAGGAGGGGGACAACTTCGACGGCGAACTCAACCGCATGATTATGGTCGTCGATCACGCCGGCGCCTGCATCGGCTGCGGTGCCTGCGCCCGCGTCTGTCCGAAGAATTGCCAGACCCACGTCGCGGCAGGCGAACTCTCCGCATGAGCTGAAGGAGACATCCGATGTTTGCCGATCATTATGCCTGCCTGATCGTCGGCCAATGGCCGGCCATCGATGCCGACACTGCTTTCGACCGTCACGCGCTGGCCTGCGTCCTGTCGATTGCGCGCGACGAAGACCTGTCGGGCCGTTCGACCATCGCCGAGGCGACAGGCCTTGGTCCGAAGGAACTGATGCGGCTCGTCGCCCGCAACTTTCCGGCCGTTCCCTTTGACAACTTCGGCATCGATCTGGACGAGGCCGAGCCCGAACGGGACGAGGAAGAGGAAATCCTGTTCGAACTGCTCCTGCAGCATCGCAATCCGGAGATTGCGGCGAGCCTGCACTTTGCCCGCATCGTTGCCCGCCGTGCCATGCGTGATGACCACCTCTGGCAGGATCTCGGCCTGTTCGAACGCGCCGAGCTCACGCGGCTCCTGAACCGCCACTTTCCGATGCTGGCGGCAGGAAACACCCGGAACATGAAGTGGAAGAAATATTTCTATCGCAGGCTCTGCGAGGCGGAAGGCCTCTCGCTCTGCACGGCGCCGAGCTGCCGCGAATGTGACGACTTCGATGCCTGTTTCGGCGAGGAAACCGGCGAGAGCCGTCTGGCGCGTCTGAAAAACGGACTGGTTCAATGGGCCTGACGGTCATCGCCGGTCCGGCCGCCGGAGGCCGGGCTTTTTTGTAGCAATTGCGACCACGGCAATTGTCCGGTTCGCGACAATGTCGGGTCGGCTTTTCTGTTTGTTATTTTAAAATATTGATTTGAAATGATTATTTCAATTGGAATGGAGATTGCTTCTCATCGCCTGTCGGTTCCGCTCGCCGATATGAAGTCAAGCGTCCTAACGATTGATCGAGGTTTCCATGCGTCCAAACTCCCTGCGTCCCGTTCTCGATTTCCGCGGCGCCGACGGCCACCGGGCCGGAGAGGACCGCTTCAACCTGTTGGCGGCCATTGACGATACGGGCTCGATCGCGGCTGCCGCGAAGGTGGTCGGCCTCAGCTATCGGGCGGCCTGGGACGCGGTCAATTCGCTGAACAACCTCTTTCCCCGCCCCATCGTGATCGCTGCTGCGGGCGGTAGGCATGGCGGCGGCGCCTGCGTGACAACGGAGGGTTTGCGCGCGTTGACGGTTCATCGCCTGCTCACAGCCTCGATCGGCGAGATCATCGCCAATCTCGAAACGACGATCTCCGGCGATCCCGCCGTTTCCTTTCCCGCCCAGTCCCTGCTTTGGAGCCCGATCATGAAGACCAGTGCCCGCAATACCTATCACGGCATCGTCACCGATGTTCATCACGGGGCGATCAATGCTGAGGTGATGCTGAAGATCGCCGAAGACGTCACCTTGACCGTGATGATTACCGAGCAGAGCGTTGCAAACCTCAACATCGTCCCCGGCGTCGAGGCCTATGCGCTCATCAAGGCGAGTACGCCCATCCTGATGACCGAGACCGACAGCATGAGGACATCGGCACGCAACCGCATCTGCGGCGCTGTCGTCTCCGTCGAGCTCGGCGCCGTCAATGCCGAAGTCATTCTCGATATCGGGGACGGCAAGACGCTCTGCGCCATCGTGACGGACGATAGCGCCGAGGCGCTCGAAATCAGGCCCGGCCTGCGGCTCTGCGCCCTCGTCAAAGCCTCGCAGATCATCCTCGCTCTTGCCTGAGCGTCTGCACCGCTTGCGAAACCGACGTCAGGCAAACTCCAAAATCGCTTTCGCCGGCTGACCGAGAATTCCGGCTGCGATCGGCGGTGAAACGGCCGGGTGTGCACTCCCATATGCCGGTTTCCAGCTTGTCGTTAGGGCCAGGCCAGAGCGCCGCGGCAGCAAGCCGATCATCTCCCGGAGCAAATCGGCGTCGGCGCTCTTCTCAACGAGGGAGCGCAGGTTCATCATGCCGTCGGTCGTCGGTGGTCTTTTCATCAGGTTGGCCTTCAACAACCCGACCCTACCGGAAAAAAACTGATGACCAACCGTCTGCTACACCACGCCATGGGACACGATCCACAAGGCTGCGCCTCGCCTGACGAAGCTCGCGGTTCTCCCGCTCCAGAGCCTTCATCCTCGCACAGCACTGAACCGGTCGCATGCGCGATCGCCTCCACTCTTGTACATCGCGACGACACCGGTCTCAGGTCTTCAATGCAATCCGAAGAGCCCGAGCAGTTCCTCGCGCTGTCGCACGAAGCCGGGTGCGCTTCGATCGCGCGGGCGAGGGATGTCGATGTCGATCAGCCGGGGCTCGGCGCCCTTTTCGCGGGGCAGGATCAGGATGCGGTCGGCGAGGAAGATCGCTTCTTCGAGATCGTGGGTCACGAGCACCGTCGTCACATCCTCGTCTCTCCAGATCCGCGCCAGCTCCTGCTGCATGCCGATCTTCGTCATCGCGTCGAGAGCGCCCAGGGGTTCGTCGAGCAGGAGGATCTCCGGCTGGACGGCGAGCGCGCGAGCAATCCCGACGCGTTGCGCCATGCCGCCGGACAATTGCCGGGGATAGGCCCTCTCGAAGCCCTTCAGTCCGACGAGGTCGATATATCTCTCCGCGACGGGCCGGGCGTCCTCGCGGGAGAGGCCCCTTGTCTCCAGTCCGAAGCCGACATTGTCGATGACGGTCAGCCAGGGCAGGAGCCTCGGCTCCTGGAATATGACGGCCCGCTCGGTGCCGACGCCCCGAACGCGCCTGCCGTCGATCAGAACATCGCCGCTGTCTGCCTCTTCGAGACCTGCGAGGATCCGCAGAAGCGTCGTCTTGCCGGAGCCGCTGGCGCCGACTATCGCCAGGCTCTCACCCGAGCGGATGGTGAGGTTCAGATCCTTCAGGACCGGCAGAGGCTGGCCGTCGAGAGTGAAGGTCTTGGAAAGGCGACGGACCTTCACCTCTCCGCGGATGCTGCTTGAAAGAACCATAGCTGCGCCTCAGTTGCTGGCCGTATCGGCATTGTAGAGGATGTCGTCGGCAGCCAGTTGCCCTTTCTTCAGTTTTCCTTCGCGCACCAGGACATCGATCCAGAACTGAAGATCACGCTCCTCCGCCTTGCCGCCCGGACGCACGCCATAGCCCCGGAAATACTGAGCGATGTCGGGATTTTCCCCCCGTTCGGCGAGCGCCTTGGCGAAGACCGCCCTGGTTTCCTCCGGGTGCTCACGGGCGTAGTCCAGTGCGCGCTGCGACTGCTCGACAAAGACCCTGGCGGCGTCCCGGTGCTTTTCGATGAAATCGCGGCGCAGCACGACGAAACCGCCGGCGATATCACCGAGCACGTCGGTATCGTCGAAGACCGCGCGCAGCCCGCCGTTCTGCCTCGCAGCGCCTTCGAAAGTGGTCTGCCAGTAGCCGAAGGCAGATACATCGACCTGCCCCGAACGCAGCACCTGCTCAAGCTGCGGCCCCGGAACGACGATCTGGTTGGCCGCGTCGGAGGGCAGCCCGACGGAATGAAGCGCTTCCCGGATCGTGTAGTCGAGATGTGCTCCGAGCGTGTTCACGGCAATGCTCTTGCCGGCAATGTCCTTGATCTCCCGGATCGGGCTGTCTTCCAGAACGTAGAAGATCGACTGGACCTCGTCGTTGATGCCGTTCGACGGATAGGCGGCGACGAAGTCGTTTCCGCCCACGATCGCGTTCAGCACGGCGGAGGTCGCTGCACCGCCGACCTCGACGTCGCCCGAGGCAAGCGCGATCAGCGACGCTGGACCTCCCGTGGCATAGCCCACGTTTTCGACGGTGATGCCGGTCCCCTTGAAGTAGCCGAGTTCGGCGGCCAACTCGTGGGCCGACAAACCACCCTGGCTGGCGAGGTAGCGGAACTTGACATCCTCGGCGGCAAAGGCGTTGCCGGACAAGCCGATTGCCATGGCGACCGAGAGGAAAAGCTTGTGAGAATGCCTGTTCATGGGACGTATCCTTTCAAGGATGGCTGTCGTTTTTGGAGACCGCGTTTCGATGCCGACAATCACGCCCAGCGGCAGAGCCGTCGCTGAAGAAGGACGAGAGCGGCATTGGCGGCGAGGCCGAGGAGCGCCAGCAGCAGGATCGCTGCGAACATCAGCGGAATCTGAAAATTGTACTGGGCGTTCATCACCTGGAAGCCGATGCCCTTGTTTGCGCCGATCATCTCCGCCGCGATCAGCAGCAGCAGCGCGGTGGTCGCCGAGAGCCGCAGGCCGACGAAGATTGCCGGAACGGCCGCCGGCAGGACGACTCGCCGAAAGATCGCAAGGGACCCGGCGCCATAGGTGCGCGCCATCTCGATCAGCCTGGCATCCACCTCCTTCACTCCGCCGATGGTCGACAGCAGGATCGGGAAGAGCGTGGCCCAGAAGATTACGAATACCTTCGAGGCCTCGCCGAGGCCGAGCAACAGGATGAAGACGGGATAGAGGGCCAGAGCCGACGTCTGGCGAAAGAGCTGCAGCAACGGGTCGAGCGCCTGCTCGATGGCGCGGACCTGGCCCATGAAGAGACCGAGCGGGATGCCGAGCCCGACCGCCGCGACAAAGGCGATGCCCGAGCGCTGCAAGCTGATTGCGATGTCGTCGACCAGTGCGCCCGTGGAAATGCCCTTCCACAAGGCTGCGACGATCCGGTCCAGAGGCGGAAACACCGAGGGGTTCAACCAGCCGAGCGTGGTTGATACCTGCCAGGCGACCAGGAAGCCGATGATCAGCCCATAGCGAGAGAGGACGGGCGTGACGATCGTTGCCGTCTGGGTCAGCCAGCGTCGCGTGTTACGCTGCGTCGGTGAGAGGCCGAAGCCATAGGCGCGGCCCTGATCGATATCTTCGTAGGACATGACAAAGCCTCACTCTGCGGCCTGGACGACCGAACGATCGCCGACCCAGCGGTTGACGGGGAATGGCAGGCCGAGGTTCTCGCGGAGCGTCCGGCCTTCGTAGGCGGTACGGAACAGCCCGCGGCGCTGTAACTCAGGGATCACCAGGTCGACGAAGTCGTCGAGGCCGGTCGGCAGCCATGGCGGCAGAATGTTGAAGCCGTCCGCGGCCTCGTTCTCGAACCATTCCTGCAGTGTGTCGACGATCTGTATGGCGGTTCCGACGATGGTGAAGTGACCGCGTGCGGAGGCGACCCATTGGTAGAGCTGGCGGATCGAGAAATTGTTCTCGTCGGCGATCTGGCGGATTAGCGCCTGCCGGCTCTTCATGCCTTCCGTCGGCGGAGCCGGCGGCAGAGGACCGTCGAGATCGTATCCGCGCAGGTCGAGCGTGCCGCCGGTGAGACCGTTCAGCAGCCCGACGCCGTCCTCTTCGAGAATGAGCGAGGTCAGCCGATCATACTTCTCCCGTGCCTCCGCTTCGGTGCGGCCGACGAAGGGCGAGACGCCGGGCATGATCAGGATATGGTCCGGGTTGCGTCCGAAACCGCGCGCGCGGTTCTTGATGTCGCGATAAAACTCCTGCGCCGTTTCGATGTGCTGGTGCGCGGTAAAGATCACCTCGGCCGTCGCGGCGGCAAGGCCGCGTCCGTCCTCGGACTGGCCGGCCTGGACGATCACCGGGTGTCCCTGACGCGAGCGAGAAACGTTCAGCGGACCCTTGACCCTGAAGTGCTCGCCCTTGTGTTCCGCGTCGTGGAGCTTTGCGGGATCGAAGAAGAGCCCCGTTTCCTTGTCACGGAGGAAGGCGTCATCCTCGAAACTGTCCCACAGCTTCTTGACCACCTCGACATGCTCGACGGCTCGTTTGTAGCGATCGGCATGCGGCAGTTGGGTATCGCGATTGAAGTTCTGGGCCGTGGCGTCGCCGGTCGTCGTCACCACATTCCAGCCCGCACGGCCATCGGAGATGAGATCGAGGGACGCGAACTTGCGGGCGGTATTGTAGGGCTCCTCGTAGGTCGTCGACGCCGTCGCGATGAAGCCGAGATGGGTGGTGAAGGGCGCAAGCGCGGAGAAGAGCGTAACGGGCTCGAAGCCGGCCACCCGCGCATTGCCCCCCTCCCGCGCGCCCCCAAAACCGACCGCGAGGCCGTCTGCCAGAAAATAAGCATCGAACAATCCGCGCTCGGCCGTCAACGCCAACTGCTTGTGAAACTCGAGGCTGACGGCCCCGTCGGCCGGCTGGTCGGGATGCCGCCACGAGGCGATGTGCTGGCCGCCGCCTGGCAGAAATGCTCCGAGTCTGATCTTGCGTGTCATGGCTGGTTCTCTCTCATTCGGTTGATCGAATGAAGTCAGCCTATATTTTCTATAATTTATATAGAGAAATGGTTTCGCGAAGATTCCTGCGAATCGCAAATTGATTTCCGGCGCAAGCGAGCAAAGAGAACAAGCCTGCCACAGAGCTGGAAAGGAGACACCACATCGAGGAGAAGCGCGGAAATGCGCTTGAACGCATAATTTAGAAAAACTATGTAAATTGACAGAAAGTCACTCGTGGTGGCCACCGGCCGGATTTCCCGAAATGCTCACCAACAAAGGCAAATATGGTCTGAAGGCACTGGTCGACCTGGCAGGTCTCGAACCGGGACAGACGGCATTCGTGACCGACATCGCCACGCGCAACAACATTCCGAAGAAGTTTCTGGATACGATCCTTCTGGAGCTCCGCAACAACGGCTTCCTGCGTTCGAAGAAGGGGCCGAACGGGGGATATGCGCTGTCGAAGCCTGCAGACGAAATCATGATCGGCCAGGTCATCCGGGCCCTTGACGGGCCGCTCGCGCCGATCCGCTGCGCCAGCCGGACCGCGTTCGAAGCCTGCGACGACTGCAGGGACCCGGCCGCGTGCCAGATCCGGATCTCGATGACCCAGGTCCGGGATGCCATAGCCTCGATCCTCGACAACATGACGTTGTCGCAATTCGCCGCGCGAGAGGACTCCGTCGGAGACCTTATTGCCGGCGAGTGATCTCGTCCGAGCAGCGGGCACAGGCTGTCTGCAGAGCCCGGCACAGCCGATCGATGCGCATATCTGCAACAGGTGGCAGGTCTACCTGAATTCCGTCGATGATGGACGCTGTCTTCAGGACGATCGCATCCAGAAGCTCGAGTTCGACGGCAGATGCGAGCCCATCCCCCGTCGTGCCTTCCGAGTGATCCGGGTCATGTCTCCCGCGACAGCTCGCGCCTTGAAGAAAGGCCTGCATGAGCGCGGCAAGCCGCAGTGCATCCGGCCCGAGCTCGAGGACGTTGTCCGGGGAAACGGACACTGCGTTCGATGAAGGGCCCGCGTCGCGATCCTGGCGCCTATCGGCCGCGAAGATTGCCGCAACGTCACTCGTCCCGGTGCCTTGGGCGACCAGCACGCGCCAGATTGCGCCGTGCGTCGCGTCCGGCGCGGAAAATGGTTCGGCCACGAAAGAGAAGCCTGACCGCTCGAGACGCGGCAGGGGCCGATCCCCTGCATGGGAAGCCAGTTCGAATACCTCACCCAGGACGACACGGCTATAGACTGCTCTTCGCTGTTCGGTCGTACCGCTCGTGCGCAAGAGTTCCAGTGCAACCAGGTGCCGGACGAACAGCTCGGCCGTCGTCGCGTGCCAGGCCGACAGACGGCTGACCGCGTCTGCAACGACGGCATTGGAGATGTCAGCACCGCCGAACGTCGCCGGAATGGATACGGCGAGAAGGCCCGACGTAACGAGGACAGCCGTCGTTGCCCGAGCGTCGGAACACGGGCCATCTATGATCGCCTCGAGCGCAGCGATGACCTCGCCCTCGGTCGAAAGTGCTGCAGGGACGGGACGCAATCGATCGGCTGCTGATGTCATCGTTCAGACCCCCTGCGGAAGCCAACCGGCATCGTCAATCGACAGAATGGTACCGCCCGTTCTGGTAGAGAAGGGAATTTCCCCGACCCAGCCGGATCGCGAGGACCCTGCCGATGACAATGACGTGGCTGTGTCTTTCAATCGCTTCCTCGACCTCGCAGTCCAGCGCGGCGACGGCAGTTTCCAGCACCGGTGCGCCGCTGGCAAGCCTTGTCCACTCCGCACCGTGGTAGCGTTCGGCGCCACGGAGCCCGCCGACGCCGGCAAATCGGTTTGCGATATCCTTATGGTCGGCGCCGACGACATTCACGGCGAAGTGGCGAAAACGGTCGACGACCGGCCATGTGGAGGACGACCGGTTGAGAGACACCAGCATTCGCGGCGGGTCGACCGACAGGGCAGTGGCGGAGGTAACCGTCGCTCCCGACCGCAGATCGCCCTCACCTGCAGTAACGACGCTGACACCGCCGCCCAGGGTTCTAAGGGCGTCTTTCAGGCTCCGGGCGTCCGCGGGCCGGTCGAAGACCGGGGGGACAGGCGGCTCGGCAAACTCTGTCGCGATGAAGGTGCTCATGTTTTCGCTCCATTCGTGCTGTCTCGGCAAGGGATAGCAGCAGCAGACAGCCCGCTGTAGACAAGCGTTTTTATTTTCCATATATTTTATAGAAAATATGTTCAGCGTCTCCGAAACCTTCCCGGAAGGAGGACTGCCATGTTGAAGATCAGGATTTCCTCTCCCCGATTGAAAAGCCCCGGCGGCTCGTCAGGCTCGCGGGTGGTTGTCGTCGGAGGCGGTTACACCGGCGCGATGGTTGCGAAGCTTCTGGCGGAGAGGAGTTTCAGGCAAATCGAAGAGATCACGGTCTTCGAGCCCCGGGAGCACCTCGGTACCGGCCTCGCCTACGACACGACAGCCCTCGATGTTCGCCTCAACGTCGCAGCCCACCGCATGCGCGCCGTTCCCGGCTCCCCCTCGGCGTTTCTGGACTGGCTTCAGGCGAGTGGCACCCTGTCCGTGGACCCCGGTGCCATTACATCCGAAGGCGTGTTCGCGCGCCGCCGCGACTTTGGGCGATTT
>DATGWU010000309.1:0-3925 GCA_035299345.1 Rhizobium sp. | reverse complement strand
GCTTCGGCTCGATCCCGAAGTATTCGGGGACCTCGATCGGGTATTCGTAGACGAAGCTTCCCGAACTGCGGACATCGGTAATCTCGGCGCTGGCTGCAACCAGCGACGGGTCCGCGCCGGCGCTGCGAACATCGGCTTCCTGGGCCCTGATTTCTGAGAGGCTTGAACTTAGAAGAATTGTGGAAAGCGAAATGAATATAAGCGAACGCTTAAAACCATGTCTTGCAGTCAAGTCAGCCCCCATAACCAAGAATTGCGTCAATGGCTATGCGAGGCGAAAAGCAAAATCAATACCCGTATCGAGCGCATGCAAGGAAAAATTGTGCCGTCCATCGCGCGGCGCTCAGGCTGCTAAGAAGTCCGATCTTGGTGGATGTCCAAGATCGTGACGTAATGGTTCGCTTCCATAACGGACCGTCGGCAAGATGCACGTCAACACTTTGGTAAGATGGTGGACAGTCAAACCACCCCGACTCCGGCTTTACGCTGGTAGAAATGCTGGTGGTTCTTGCGCTTGCCGCAGTCATCACGACGCTGATCGCGACCGGCACGGGGCAATTCCGCAAGATCAGGGAGGTCGACCGCGGGCAGCAGGAGCAGCAACAATTCGACGCCGTTCTAGACCTGATCACCGGAGACCTCCGCGCCGCGCTCGACCTGCCGTTACACTCGGCCGACCCGAACCGTGGGCTCCACGTCGAGGGGAAGGCCGATGAGATGACTTTCGTCGCCGTCGTCCGCACGGGGTTCGAGACCCGCGGACTGCGCGAGGTGCGCTACTTCACACGCAACGCGGATGGCCGTCTCGAACTGCTGCGCGAGACAAGGGTCTACGCTTCCTCGGGTGCCACTCCTCCGGAAGGCGCCATCGAACGCCTCTTGCCGGATATCCGCGGCTTCGCCCTCTCCTACCGGAAGAGCGGCGAACAGGTGTGGCAGGACGACTGGGCCGAGGAGAGAAAGTCGCCGAGCACTGTTAAGGTGAGGATCGACTGGAGAGAGGGTACGAGTGCTACGGCCACTGAGGGTTTGCAGAAGATGAACGACAGGTGATCCGCACGTCGCTTTCCGTATTCGGGATGCGTTCGAGTTTTATTCGACTAGCGATACGACTAGGTTTGCGAACAGAGTTCTTTGGCTGAGACCACACTCGGCTCCTGCGCCACCATCCACGTGCTCAATCTCGGGCGCGGCGACAGCGGCACGGCTGAATGCGCCTCGAAGCTCGCCGGATACCTGACACTACAAACCCAATCGACATCGATGGCAACCGGATCGAAGACGGCAAGGACCAGCTCGGCCGAGGTTCGTGAACCACTGCTGACACCCTCCAATATCCTCGAATTGCCAACCGATGAAATGCTCTGCTTCATCCGGGGAAGAAAGCCGCTCCGATTGCAGAGGCCTATCTGGTATAAGCTGTGCGGCTATCGCTCTTGGCCTTGAGATACCTACACAGGGTAAACTCCCGCCACGATATAAATAGAACGCGCCTTTTGATGCGCGATATTCAGAATTGTTTGCTGGCCGTCTCGCCGGAAGTATTCTGGATGCCGTTCACTCGAACAGTTCGGCATGGGTGCCAGCACGGACAAAGTTGATGCTGTTTCCCTCGATCTGGTAGATCAGCAGAAAATCGCCGCCGATATGGCATTCGCGATGGTCGGACCACTCGCCTTTGAGCGGGTGGTCGAGCCATTCGGGGCCCAGCGGCTCATCATTGGCGATGAGAAGAAGCATGACCTTCTTGAGCTGGCGCATGTCATAGCGTCCGGAGCGGGACAACCGCTCCCAGTCCTTGACGAAACTCTTGGCGAAATCGGCAGCGCGAGGAAGGGAGGCCCGCTTATTGCTGGCGGGCTTCTTGGTCGATGGCATCAAACAGAACCTGAGCGTCGGTAAAGCGGGCGCGGCGGGCCTTCATCATGGCGCGGGATTCGGCAATGGCGGCTCGTGTTTCGGCATTGGGAACTTTGAGCTCGAACGGCAGAGCCTTGTCCTTGGCGATGCGGGTGAGGGTAATGCGCACGATATCGGAGACGGTGAGGCCCATTTCGGCCAGAACAGCGGCAGCCTCATCTTTCAGATGCTCGTCGATACGGGCGCGAACCAGCGCGTTAGCGGTCATGATAAGATCCTTTCCAATTGCGATAATTTGTAGCTCATGTGAGCTACAAATTCAACGCCTATCACCCCTGTTCCCTGTTCGATCCCCGCCTGAGGTGTGACCGGCTCCGCGCGAAGCGCGGAACGATGTTCCCCGTCCCGACAATTCACGTGCACCGTCACGCGCAGCGAATGTGTTGACTCGTGGAGGCATAGAGTCCGAGCAAGGTTTCTCGATCCGCGCTTCCTTCGCCTGGCCGGCTGGGACACATGTTAAGGCGTGACTTCGCAGGAACCGGGATGATCGCGGATGAACGCCGTCGGTGTAACGCTAATCCCAGTCGTCGGGCGAGATGAAGCGGCCGAGCCTCGGGTCCATGTAGCGGGCGTTGAGGTAGAGCAGGCCCATCTCCGGATCGAAACGCTCGCCGATATAGCCCTTCTCCGTCGCCATCGCCTTGTTGGTCGTCTCGCCATAGGCCGCGTAGCGTGTGTTCTCCACCACCGCGCCGTTCGCATCGGTCACAAACCGGACCGAGGAGAGATGATCGCGATGGAGGAGGTATTTGGCATTCCCCTCGATCTTCACGTCCACGTGCGGATAATGCGTGAAGAGCCCGCCCGTCACGTCGTATTCGACATTGGCGTCCGGATAGAGCGTCACACCCTCCGGCGTGTTCCTCCTGGCGCGTGCGCCGTCGGGACCGTAGGTGAACGTCACCGTCGATCCGTCGCTCACAACGCTTGCCACACGGTTCGCCTCGAATCGCTGCATGTAACAAAAATGAACCGAAAGCCGCCCATCTCAGCTTTCCAACTTTCCCGTGTCACTTCCTAGCTAGTCAGCTATACTGTGCAAGGGCTTACCTTTCTCGGCCGCATAATCTATCAGATCACATAGTTTGCCGACAAAATTCAGCAACTGAGGAGAATTTGTCCCACTGCGCAATATTTCGACTTGTTGTCTAAACTCAAGAAGATCGCCTTCATCGATCCGAGCATCTTCGTAGTAGTCCGAGAAGCTGTCGAAACGATGCAATCCAAATTGAGTGGCAATCGAAATCAACTGGTGATGTAGATCGACGCCTATGGGTACCACCCTATCCGGCGCTCCGTCGTCGCCGAGGACAACAAAATCTAGTGGCACAGCGATCTCCTATGGCCTGCCTGGGAACGCGGTAATCAACTCTCCACTTGGCCGCGTGACTACTGTCATTACGGAAGTCTGTTGGCCAGTAACTCGATCAAACCCAATCGGACGGCCAACATCCCACGTGCGAGAAAAATTTCCGTTCGCTTGACGAACCATTCTCTGCTGTACTCCGGAATTGATTAGAGAAGTCAAATCTTCTGCTTCGTTGAACTTACTCTTACCCGCGAATTTGGCAATGTCGTTGACAGTGTGACGCTCAATCACATGGGCAATACCCTTCTCAGTTATTCTGATCGGACCATTTAGGAGTCTCGAAGCGTCAGCCGCCGCTTTCAAGCCCCGTAACCCCTTGGCGCCGGGTAACGGTGCATTCGAGGCAAGGGTCGCTACGCCAATCAAGAACTGTTTCGGATTTCGCTCACGAAACCCTTCAACTATGTCCGGTACCCCTGTCTCATTTACGGCAAACTGGATTACCTCATCTGCTTTCTCGTTAATTGCCGCTTGCGCCCGCTGCCCAAGCTGTTCAGTGCTTTGACGGTTCACCGGATTCTGACCGAAGAATCCTCCTAAAAAGTCGCCCCAATTGTGCCCGTTCGGGTCACTCCCGTTGACCGGATCGTTCCCGGCATAGGCGTAGCGGTTGGTGCCAACGCCCGGCATGGT
>DATGWU010000308.1:0-1778 GCA_035299345.1 Rhizobium sp. | reverse complement strand
CCCAATAGCGGTGTTGCCAGAGCGCCTGCTCGGCCTTTCTTGTTCGTGCCGGATTCGGGGTGACACGCAGTGCTGGATCGCAGTGCTTGGTGAACCACGTTTTGATCAATCTCCAGCACGTGGCGAAATCGGCATCGCCGGACGGCAGCGTCCAGATGCAGTGCAGGTGATCGGGCAGGACGACGTTCGCGTCCACACGAAACGGACGCTTGTTGCGCACCGTACGAAAAGCCTCACGCCATGAGTGACCAGTTAGCGCGTCTAAGTCACTGATCTATATACAAAGAGAGATCGAGGTGCGGTCATCGTTCCGGTATCCTGGTAGTCGCCAAACACACCGAGGAGACCGGCCCGATGACCGCGTTGCCAAGTATCGATCTACGAGGAACCCTGCTCAAGCTTTTCCCGGACGCCCTGCTCCGCCAGTGGTCGAAGTCGACGGGTGCGGTCAAACGCCTGCGCAAGGTGGACCCGGTAGACTTCTTCTGGACGTTGGTACTGGGTTTCGGCGTGGAACGCGACCGCACGCTTGCCGCCTTACGCCGGCGTTTCATCCTCGCCACCGGCCAGGACCTGGAGGAGAGCGCCTTCCAGGGTCGTTTCACCCGCGAATGGGTAAAGGTACTCAAGCGCGCCGCGGCACAGGCGTTGGAGGTGAGCTTCGGCCCGGCCCGGGCACTGCGCGGGCATTTGCAAGTGTTCAAGGATGTACTGATGAGTGACGCGACCGTCATTCGGCTGCATCAGTTGCTGGAGAGTGCCTATCCGGGCTGTCGCACCAACAGCGCACGTGCCGCCGCCAAGGTCCATCTAATCATGAACGTCACCGGCGCCTCCAAACAGGCCATTCGCATTACCGCCGAACGCCGGCACGAGAACCACGTGCTGCGTGTCGGCAAGTGGATCGAGAGTCGGCTGATGCTATTTGATCTGGGCTACTATGACTTCAAGCTCTTCGCGCGTATCGACCAGCATGGCGGCTATTTCCTCTCCCGCCTGAAATCCAATGCCAATCCGACCCTTACAGACATTCACCGCGTTGACGAAGCGTTGGGCGGCGACGCGCTCGGGATGACGCTCGCTGAGGTTGTCGAGCGCCTGAAGGGCGATACGCTCGATGCGCAGGTGTCCCTGAGCTTTCGCAAGCGGGTCTACAACGGTAAGAAATCCAAAAACACCCTCTCGGTGCGCTTGGTCGGGCGGCGAAACAGTGCCACCGGCGAATTCCATCTCTATCTGACCAATGTTCCACCCCATATGCTCGCACCCGAGGATGTGCAGGCGACCTATTCCCTGCGCTGGGGCGTGGAATTGCTGTTCAAGGAACTCAAGACGCACTACCGTCTTGAGCAAATGCCTAGTTCCCGGCAAGAGGTCGTCGAGGCGCTGTTGTATACCGCTATCATTTCCTTGGCCGTCGGTCGTCGTCTACTTCAGAGGCTACGCCAAGCGATGCCCGAACACGCTGAACGCTTCAAGTCTCAACGCTTCGCCGCCCTCATGGCTACTGTCGCCGATCTCCTTTTGATCATCGTGCGCAATCCCGGCTCGGTCTCGCGTTTCTTACAACAACGGGTTTGCCACATCCTCTGCATCGATGGACCGGACCCCAACAAGTTCCGCCTTGCCCTCTTGGCGGCTGCCGAAAACAAGGCCCTTCCATGCAGCGTCGCGGCTTAACAGATCACGCATGCAGAACTCCTGATATCGTATCCCTAAGGCGTTGAATCACAATGGAAAAGGGGGGCTGAAAAAGGGAGCAGATTTATTTTTCGCGT
>DATGWU010000307.1:0-12801 GCA_035299345.1 Rhizobium sp. | reverse complement strand
CTATGCGCGCGCCCTCGCAAAGGGGGCCCGCTATCGCCTGATTCATGCTTGCGGTTACTGTGCCGTGGTGCGGAGCGACTCGCTCAGCGGGCGCCACCGCACCGAGGATCTCCGCCGTCTCTACGAAGCCGACCGCGCGATCCTTGCCGACAGCTCCCTTTCCGTCGAGATGGTCGCCGTGATCCGGCGGCATGAGCGGCACGTTCGGGCGAAGTATGACCTGCGTCGCTTCCTCGATCTCAAGAACGACGAGGGCGCGTTCGCCGCGCTCCGCTACGCCCTCGCCCGCCCTGCAACCCTTCCGGCCATCGCCGGGGGCATTCTTGCGGACAAGACGGAGCGCTTCCGCCGCCCGCCGGGTATCGGTGCGGCAGGGCACCTCGACTCGCCGGGCCTGCGCTACCTGCTCTCCGTGGTACCTGTTTCCGCTCAGAGGTAGTCGCGTCGCACCCGCTCGAGTTCGGCCGCGAACCGTTCCTTGCGTTCGCTCAGGAGCGCATCGCTGCTCATCTGTGGTGTTGCCCGGCTCGCCTGCCAGAGCGCAAGCGTCGAGGGAGCGGCGAGGGCATGCTTGGCCGCCGTGCGCAGTGAGGTCTGGCGGGGCTCGCGATTGAGAACGGCGACATCGCCGAGATCGGAACGGCGGACCTCACTTCCGGCGGGGACATTCTCCCTGAAATCGACGCCCCAGAACCTGGCTCCCTTGATGATCGCCTCGGCGCGGCTGGAGACGGGAACCTGGCGAGGGTGGTAGGAAACGCCGAGCGTGGAGGCCCAGTCCCGCCATTTGAAGCTGTTGATGCTGCGCGACGTCGTCACTGCAACCCAGGGGATTCGGAACGCATCCGCAAGAATCGCCCCATGCATGGATTCCGCCACGACCATTTCGGATGCCGCAATCTCGCGGATCACCTCCCCGGCCTCCCCGCGCGGGTCGACATAGTTGAGCCCAACCGTCTCGCAGATCGCCGGCCACAACCCGGCCACGGCTGACTCCCAATGGGGCACGAAGCTCTTGCGATGCTTCTTTTCGATATTACGAAACTCCGGCATGTCGGCGACCATGACCGCCGGATCGACGATGCCTTTTTCGAGAGGAAGGCCCGCGGCCTCGGCGGTGAGCGGTCCGCGCACACAACGGACGTCCCACTCCGCCCTGCCTGACATGTCCGGCAAGGTCCCGTAGCCGAAGCCACTGCCGATGACGAGCTTGCGTATTCCGGAGGGCAGAAGCGCGCGGTCGAGAACGGTGCCGACGCCGACGAGCAGGACATCAGGGTGAACATCCCGAAAGCCCGGCAGCAGGTGGTCCCATAGCCACAAATTCAGGTCGTCACCGAAATTGCCGTACTGCGATTGCCAGTAAAAGGGCTGCATCTGATCCTCCTGGTTGCCACACGGGCCGCGAGAAAGCGGTCCCGCCGGACGGCGGAAAACATCTCGAAATCAATTGGCGGATGACTGACGAACGAGTTTCCCGACCGCCAATTGCATGACGCTCTGCAGGATGGCGGGATCACGCCAGAACCATCGTGCGAGCAGGCTGACCTGTGGGACTTTGCGTCGCTTGACAAGGCGAGCCTGGCTCCAGAGGGCCTGCCTTCGCGCCGTCTGCTTGTAGCTGCGGATGGAGGCGACCTCGTCCGGGCGCCCCTGGAACCGGGCTTCGAGCGTGTCGAGTGCCACCCACGTGTTGAACTGCTGCTTGAGGAACTGCGGCGAGTCGTTGTCGATGCTGTGGAAGATATTGACACCCTCGCCGCGAACCGCACCGGCTGCGTCGCAGAGCACCGTCCGACGGGCGGCAAGCACGCTATCGCAGAAAAAGAGGACGTCTTCAGCGGCAAGGCGCAGTTCCACCTCGAAGCGCACGGTCTCGAAGAGTGGCCGTCCGAGGACCATGCACGACAAGTGCAGAAAGCTCCAGTTCTTCAACATGACACGTGACAGCTCCGGGAGCTCGATCATCAGCGGATCGTCGGAAAGGCGCACCGCCCGTTCGCTCCGTTCGAGCTCTGCCATGCCGAAGTGATAGTAGAAGGCATCGCCGCCGGTGATCGAGGCGAAATAACAGTCCGCGCCGAACTGCGTCATCGCCACAAAGGCGTTCTGCAGGTGATCAGGCGTCCACAAATCGTCGGAATCAAGAAAGGCGACAAAGTCCGCGTCATCCGGCACATGCTCGAGGCCGGTATTGCGCGCACCGCCGGGTCCGGCATTCGCCTGACAGATGACCGTGATCCGGTCGCGCGCTTCGGCTGGAAGCGGCGCGAGCTCGTCATCGACCGGACAGGGCGACTGGTCATCGACCACGATGACATGGAAATCACGATAGGTCTGGGCAAGAACAGAACCGAGCGCACGCCTGAGAATGCCCGGCTCCTTCTGGTAGTACGGAATGATAACTGAAAACTTCGCCATCTTTTTGCCCCTGCAGTTTACCTAAAAGAGGTTGCCTGGCCTCCTCCAGACAGGTTTCGGCTCTCGCCCGGCGCTTACGTCTTTGTCGTCGTCGTTCCCTGGTTCGTCTACAAAGGATGTCGTCATGCCCCCAGCAGTGAACGCGAAATCGGTGACCCGTAACGTCGGCTGGAGCGTCCTATCCAAGACAGGGACATTCGGGCTTAAGTTTGTCACCGTGCCGATTTTGGCCCGCATCCTGTCACCGGACGAGTTCGGCGCCGTGGCCGTGGCGCTCGCCGCAGTTCAGTTCCTCGCGATGATCGGCGGGGCCGGTTTCGCCTCCGCATTGATACTCCAGGAGGACGAGGACGCGGTCACGGTCCACTCCGTCTTCTGGACGAATCTCGCGATTTCGGCGCTGCTGGCATTCGTCATCTATGTCTATGCGGAACCCATTGCCGGCATGCTGGGAGCCACGGAGGCCGCCTACCTCCTGCGGACGATGTGCCTGCTTATCCCGCTGCAACTCGGCGGCGACGTCGCCTATGCGCTGCTTGCCCGGCGCATGCAGTTCTCCAAGGACGCGCTCTGGAGCATGATCTCGGAGTCGCTCGGTGCGGCCATCGCCTTGGTGCTCGCGCTCGCCGGCGTCGGCGTGTGGGCGCTTGTCGCACAACTCTTCTCCTCCGCCCTCATCCGGATCTGGGGACTTTATGCCGTCTCGCGCTACCGCCCGGGATTTGCCTTTAGCATTCGCCGCGTGCTCGCGCTCACCCGTTTCAGTCTCGGAATGATGGGCTCTGAAGTCGCCAACTTCGTCACGTTCCAGTCGCCGATGGTGGTGATCTCCCGACACCTCGGTTTGGCGGATGCGGGGGCCTATTCCGCGGCCAACCGATTCTCGAGCATTCCGAACCAGGTGGTATTGTCCGCGGTCATGGGCGTTCTGTTCCCGGCCTTCAGCTCGATGATGCATGATCGCGAACGGCGATCACAGGCGTTGATGCTGAGCACACAGGTGACGACGGTGCTGCTCGCTCCGATGATGTTCGGTCTCTGGGCGGTCGCAGAACCCGCAATGCGCGTGCTGTTCGGCGAACAGTGGGCCTATGCCTGGCCCGTGCTCGGCCTGCTTGCCATATCCAAGGGTATTCTCACGCCCTGCAGTACCTTTGTTCCCTATCTGAAGGGTATCGGCCGTGGCGGCATCCTTTTCTGGTGGGCCCTCCTGCGCGCGGTCGTCACCACCGCCGCCGTCACGGTCGGCGCTTTGCGCGGATCGCTGGTCGAAGCGATGATCGCGCTCTGTATCGTCAATGCAATCGTCCTTGCCGGCTATTCCTGGATCGTCTTCAGGGCCGACGACAAGCCGTTCCTGCGCGGCTTCCTTCAGGCGAGCCGCCCCATGTTCACATCGATCGTCATGGCGGTGGCGGTGCGGGCGCTTCTCGATACCTACGGGCATCTCGTCCCCAATCCCGCGCTGCAGATGGTGGCCGGCATCCTTGCGGGGGGCATGATCTACGCGGCTCTGATCCTGCTTACCGAACGGCCACTGCTGCGGACGCTCATGGCGCTTGCCCGCAAGTCCACTCCCCCTGCAACGACAGTGACGGCGATCGCAGAATAGAATCGGCGATGCGTGCCTCAATTGGGGCACGATCTATTCCGCTGGGACCCGCTATTGGGGCGGTGCGGGCTTTCCGGGCCTCTCACGAGGAAAAAATCTGGCTGCCAGCGGCCGTTATTACCTCCAACGTACAACCATATCGTTGATTATCGTAACCGCCTGCAATCCTGCGTTTTTTGACGATGCTCAAGAGCTTGAGACCTTTCCCGCGGAGGCAGCTCTGACCACAACAATTGTGCGACGCAACATAGGGGGCAGCATTTTCTCGCTGCACTGCCATATTTTCTACCTCTTCACACCCCTAGCTTAGGGATGCGGGCTCAAGTCTGCTCTGGTTGAAACGGCTGCTTAGGGGGAGCGGCCCAATAGGGGTGACTGCCATCGTGAACGTCGACGCGAACGTCTCATCGCGGATCAATCTAATGCGGCTCCTGCTGATCGCAGGGATCGTTTTTGTCCACATACCCTATGATCCGCAAAGAAGTCCCTATCTCGGGAACTATGGCACCGTGGATTGGCTGCGAGTCTATCTCGGAGACAGCCTCTTCCGCATCGGTGTTCCGTGCCTCAGTGCAATCTCCGGCTATCTGCTTTTCCGTCGCGGCCTCACACAGTTTGACTACCGCAGGGTACTCGGCAGCAAGGCGGTGACGGTTCTTCTTCCTTTCATGATCTGGAACAGCGCCTTTCTGCTCCTCGTCTTCGCGGCTCAGAGGAACGGCGTTGCCATCGGCTACCTTCCGGATGTCGCAGGCGCCCCGTCGCACGAACTGGCGAGCCTCGCCTTTGCCGTCCAGGACTGGCCAATCAACCTGCCGCTCTATTTCCTGCGCGACCTGCTGCTCTGCATCGCGCTCTCTCCAGTTCTCGGGCAGCTTGTCATGCGCTTTCCGCATCTCACGCTGGCCTTGTTCCTGGCCTATGCCGTGCTGCCGGTCCCGAACCTGATATTCCTGAAAAAGTCGATCCTGTTCGGTTTCAGCCTCGGCATCTACGCCTCGCTTCACCAGATCGACATCAAGCGTCTCGACGAGCACGCCATGCCCATAACGCTCGCCGTTGGCGCGGCGTCGCTGCTGTTGGCGGCAGGACTTTACGCAACCGGGCCCGAATACCCCCTGTGGCTCGAGATGCTGCGCAGTCTCACGGCAATTGCCGGCATTCTCGGCGCCTGGGCACTGTCAAGCCTCCTCGCCCGTACCCGCTTCGGCACCCGGCTCGCCTCCGGCGGCGGCCTGAGCTTCTGGATCTTCTGCGGCCACTACCCACTTCTCATCCTGCTGTGGATGGCGTGGAACCGGATGGGCTCAACGTCATATCCACTCTTCTATCTCACGGCGCCGGTGCTGACGCTGGTGTTGCTAACCACGACCCACGGTCTTGTGAAACGCGCAACTCCCGGGCTTCACGCCATGCTCACCGGCAACCGGACAGACAGCGGCCGGGAGCGACGTTACCCGCCGACCGAGGCTGTGACCTCCCGCTCCGAATACTCTTCGTAGGCAAAGGTGAAAGACGATGACATCTCTCCGCACGACAGAATGCCACCGCCTTGCAATCATCGGCCTCCTGGCACTGGCGCCAACCGCCGCCGGTGCTCAGGAAGGCGTGACCGGGGCATCTTTCGTCGAAACCTTCGACAAGCTCGATACCTCGTTCTGGTTCGTGTCGGACGGCTGGAACAACGGTCCGCACCAGAACTGCACCTGGTCGAAGTCGCAGGCATCGGTGGCCGGCGGGCTCCTGACATTGACGCTTGACCAGAAAGAGACCGGCGATCGCGACTATGCCTGCGGCGAGATCCAGACTCGTAAGCGGTACGGCTACGGGACCTACGAGATCCGGATGAAGGCGGCGACCGGGCCTGGTCTGAACTCCGCCTTCTTCAGCTATATCGGCCCCGCCGACAAGAAGCCGCATGACGAGATCGACTTCGAGGTGCTCGGCAGGGACACGTCGAAGGTCCAGGTCAACCAGTACGTCTCGCGCAAGGGCGGCAACGAAGCTCTGGTCGACGTGCCCGGCGGCGCCGACACGGGCTTCAACGACTATGCCTTCGTCTGGGAGAAGGACCGGTTGCGCTTCTTCGTCAACGGCGAAATGGCCCACGAGGTCACCGATCCGACAAAGCTGCCGGTCAACGCACAGAAGATCTTCGTGAGCCTCTGGGGCACGGACACGCTCAAGGACTGGATGGGCAACTTCGCTTTCTCCGGCCCGGCGCGGATGCAGATCGAACAGGTGGCGTTCACGGCCGCAGGAGACAAGTGCCAGTTCGAGGGCTCTCTCGTCTGCAAGCTGAAGTGAGCCGCCCCTGTCCTGGAGAACGGATGCAATGACGCTTCACGTGCTTTACCTCGTCCATGATCTCGCCGACCCCGCCGTTCGTCGTCGGGTGCTGATGCTGTCGGCGGGTGGCGCGCGGGTGACACTTGCCGGCTTCCGCCGCGGCGACAACGCGCTGGCAGCGGTGGAGGGTCTGCGACCGATCGAACTCGGCGTCACTGCCGACGGCCGCTTCGCGCAACGTCTCAGCGCGGTGGGAAAGGCCTGCCTCAGCATCAGCCGGGGGCTTCGTGACGTGGCCAGGCCGGACGTCATCATCGCACGCAATCTCGAAATGCTGGCGGTCGCCAACCGGGCGGTCACGGCCTTCGGCGGCCATGTTCCAATCGTGTACGAGAGCCTCGACATCCATCGTCTCCTGCTCCGCGGCGATCTCGTCGGTCGGATGTTGCGCGGTGCGGAAGCGCGTCTCGGGCAAAAAGCAAAGCTTCTGATCACCAGCTCCCCTGCCTTCGTCGAGAACTATTTCCGCCCCCTTTCCGGACTCGATCTACCCGTTCTCCTCCTGCAAAACCAGGTTCTGGCGCTCGAGGAGGAGGCCGACGCACCGGCGCCGGTGCGGCAACGCAGGAAGGGCGATCCGTGGCGGATCGGCTGGTTCGGCGCGCTGCGGTGCAGCCGTTCGCTGGCGATGCTCTCGACGCTATCGCGCGCCATGGGCGGTCGGGTCGAGGTCGTCCTGCGCGGCCGCCCCGCCCGATCGGAGTTGAAAGACTTCGACAACGTCGTCGCGGCAGAACCGTTCATGACCTTCGAAGGTTCTTACCGCAACCCTGAGGATCTCCCGGCGATCTATGCCGGCGTGGACTTCGTCTGGACCATCGATTTCTTCGAGGAGGGCCAGAACTCCAACTGGCTGCTGCCGAATCGGCTGTACGAAGGTTGCCGCCACGGCGCTGTTCCGATCGCCCTTGCCGGCACGGAGACGGCTCGTTTCCTCGAGGACAGGAAAATCGGGCTCGTGCTTCCCAATGCTGATCGCTCCCGCCTTCAGGAGCTGTTCGAGGGCATGGATGAAGAGAGCTATCGGCACGGCTTCGAGGCCGTCGCCAAACAACATCCTTCCCTCTGGAGCGTGCGGCGCGACGACTGTGAAGCCTTCGTGAGACGGCTCGCGACGCTTTCGACCAATATGGACGGTGCTGCAACCGTGGCGGTGACCCGTTCCCCGACCTATCGCGATCAAGGAGGACTATCATGACGGCCGAACAGCTGAAGTCGGTGCGGTGCCTCATCGCCATACCCTGCCTCAACGAGGCCGGGCACATCGAAGCGGTCATCGGCAACCTGCACAAGGCACTCGCCGACCTCGACGCCCGGATCATCGTCGCCGATGGCGGCAGCACAGACGGAACCCGCGAGATCGTCCAAAGGATCGAGCGCGAGAATCCCAAGGTCACGCTTCTCGCCAATCCGAGAAAAATCCAGAGTGCGGGGGTCAATCTCGCGGTCGGGACCTACGGCCTTGATTGCGACTATCTGATCCGCATCGACGCCCATGGCGGCTATCCGGAAGACTACTGCCAGACGCTGGTGGCCGATGCACTCGCCACGGGAGCGGATTCCGTCGTCGTCGGCATGCAGACCGTGGGGTTCGGCCTGTTCCAGAAGGCGACGGCGCTTGCCCAGAACTCGCGTCTCGGCAACGGCGGCTCGCGTCACCGCATCGGAGCCGCCAGCCACTGGACCGATCACGGTCACCACGCGTTGATGAAGATTGCCGTCTTCCGCAAGATGGGCGGCTACGACGAGGCGTTCAACCATAACGAGGACGCCGAGCTCGACTATCGGCTGAACCAGGCGGGATATCGCATCTGGATGACCGACAAGACCAGCATGGTCTACTATCCTCGGACCAACCCGGTCTCGCTCTATCGGCAATATTTCGGTTACGGCCGCGGCCGCGCGCGCAACTTCCTGAAGCATCGCTCGTGGCCGAGCATCCGCCAGATGATCCCGCTTTCAGTTGTTCCGGTGACCGTCGGCGCAGCACTCGCCGTCTTCAATGCCGCCGCCGTCATTCCGCTTGCGCTGTGGGCTGCAGCCTGCTTTGGCTACGGCGCCTGGTTGGCGATCGGGAACCGCAATCCGCACGGGCCGCTCGCCGCCGTCTCCGCCATGGTCATGCACTTCGCCTGGTCCGCCGGTTTCTGGCGCGAGGTGATCGCGACCGGCAATCGCGCGCCGGTCCAGACGACGGGCAGGGAGATGTCGCGATGACACAGCTTCAGTCCACCGAAGCCGCAGCGGCAACGCGGATCGACATCGGCGTGTGTACCTTTCGGCGGCAGTCGCTTGAGAGAACGCTGCTGTCACTCGCAACCATCGAAATTCCTGAAGGGGTCACCCTTCGTGTCATCGTCGCCGACAATGACGTGGAGCCGAGTGCAGAACCGCTCGTCGAACGGACAAGACGGCGGCTGCCATACGACCTTTCCTATGTTCATTGCCCCGCCGGCAACATCTCGATCGCGCGCAACGCCTGCCTCGACGAGGCGACCGGGGATTATCTCGCTTTCATCGATGACGACGAAACGGCGTCCGAATACTGGATTTCCAACCTGCTTGCGACAGCCAGAACGAGCGGCGGCGATGCGGTTCTCGGCCCCGTCGCGGCGCGTTACGAGGAGCGGGCTCCGAGCTGGATGCGGCGTGGGGACTTTCATTCGACCCGGCCGGTCTGGGTTCGCGACGAAATCCGCACCGGCTACACCTGCAACGTCCTGCTGAGGCTCGGATCACCGGTCGTCGCGGGGCGCCGCTTCAATCTCGCGCTCGGCAAGAGCGGCGGGGAGGACACCGCGTATTTCACGCAGATGAACCAGTCCGGCGGCAAGATCGCCTTCGCCCCCGAGGCGCTGGTGTTCGAACCCGTGCCGGAGCAGCGGGCGCGGTTCGGCTGGCTTGCTGTCCGGCGCTATCGCATGGGCCAGACCCACGGCCGCCTGCAGGCAGAAGGCACGTCGGCAACCGCACGGCCGCTCCAGATCGCTCTCGCCGCCGCGAAGTCCGGCTATTGCGCAATGGCGGGGCTGCTCGTCGCGCCCTTCGCCATGCCGCGGAACCGATATCTCCTGCGGGCCATTATGCATGCCGGCGTCGTCACCGGTCTGGCGGGCGCCCGCATCATTCATCAATACGGAAAGCTGGAGGCGAGCACCCCATGATCGAGCCGACGTGTGACGTCACTGTCGTGATCGCCGCCTTCAATGCCGAGGCGACGATCGAGCGCGCGGTGGTGAGTGCACTGATGCAGGATGATGTCAGCGTCGAGGTCATCGTCGTCGACGACTGCTCTCGTGACGCGACCCGTGAGATCGTCCTGGCGATCGATGATCCCCGCGTCCAGCTGATCACACACCGACACAATAAAGGCCCCGGCGGGGCGCGCAACACCGCGTTCGATGCCGCCTCCGGGCGGTGGCTCGCCGTCCTCGACGCCGACGACACGATTTACAGCGACCGCCTTTCCCGTCTCGTCCGACAGGGGGAGGAGATGAAGGCCGACGTGATCGTCGACAATCTCGACATCGTCTCGCCGCAGGGCACGCGCCGCGCCATGTTCGCCGCGACCGACCTCTCCCGTCAGCCGTGGATGACACTCGAAGCCTTCATCTCCTCGAATGTGCTCTTCCGGTCGACCTACAACTACGGCTACATGAAGCCCGTCTTCAGCGGCAGTTTCCTCGCTGGGCACGGGCTGCGCTTCGACGAGAACCTGAAGATCGGCGAGGACTACATTCTGCTCGCATCAGCCCTCGCCGTCGGCGGCCGGTGCGCCATCAACCCACGTGTCGGCTATGCCTATCACCTCACGGACGGTTCGATCTCGAGCGTTCTCAAGTGTCATCACGTCGAAGCCATGCTCGCCGCCGACGCGGCCTTCGTTCAGTCCTATCCGCTCGACCCGGCAACCCTCAGGGCACAGCGGCGGCGCAGACGAAGTCTGGAGCAGGCCCGCTCGTTCCTCTCGCTGATCGATCATTTCAAGGAGGGAGCCATAGCTCCGGCCCTCGTGACCGCGCTTCGCGATCCGCTGGCGCTCAGGCATTTGAGAATGCCGATTGCAGCGCGGCTGCGGCGGCTGATCGGTCCGCCGTCTTCAGCGCCGCGAAAAGATCCACCCCGGGCAGCAGGCCCACACACTAGCAAAGGATAGTGCCATGGCCCCAGTGAAGACCGTCAGGAAAGCCGTGATCCCCGTCGCGGGTAACGGAACCCGTTTTCTGCCCGCCACGAAGGCGATGCCGAAGGAAATGCTGACTATCGTCGACCGTCCTGTCGTCCAGTATGCCGTCGACGAGGCGCGCGAGGCCGGCATCGAGCAGATCGTCTTCGTCACCGGCCGCAACAAGCAGGCGATCGAGGACCATTTCGATGATGCACCGGAGCTGATCTCCTCGCTGACCCGGTCGGGCAAGACGGCGCAGGTCTCCGAACTCGCCGACATGTTGCCGACCGCAGGCTCGGTAAGCTTCACGCGCCAGCAGGCGCCGCTCGGTCTCGGCCATGCGGTCTGGTGCGCCCGCGAACTCGTCGGCGACGAACCCTTCGCACTGTTGCTGCCCGACATGATTTCCTACGGCGTCCGCGGCTGCCTGGCGGGCTTGATGGACCTCTACCACGCCGAGGGCGGCAACATCCTCGGCGTCGAGCAGTGTGCGCCGGAAGACACGTCGAAATACGGAATCGTCGGCAAGGGGACGGGCGTGCCTTACGGCTTCACCGTGACCGAAATGGTCGAGAAGCCGCAACCGAGTGCAGCCCCGTCGAACTATTACCTCAACGGCCGATACATCCTTCAGCCGGAGGTCTTCGACATCCTCGCCCATCAGCCACGCGGGGCCGGAAACGAGATCCAGCTGACCGACGCGATGGTGACATTGTCGAAAAGCCAGCCCTTCTATGCCCACCCCTATGAAGGTCGGACCTTCGACTGTGGCTGCAAGCACGGCTTCATCGAGGCTAACGTGGCCTTCGCGCTCGCGCGCGACGACATCAGCGGGCTGGTGTTCGAATCCGTCCGCGACATGGTCTTGTCTCACGAAGGCCGTATCCGCGCTGCATAGTGACGACCTGCCGGCGCGTCGCCGGCGAAAGATGACGAGAGCGGTCCGGACACGATCCGGGCCGCCCACCCGACACCAGATGAAGGCGCAGCCATGCACCAGCGAACCATTCCCCTGAACGGCGTGTTGTCCCGCGAGAAGGACGATTCCGACTCCTTCATTGACCTCGACCGGTTACTGGCGGCGGTCCTTCGCCGGGCGGGCATCATCACGCTGACCGCCGCGATCTTCGTCGTCCTCGGCATCGCCTATCTCGTCTTCACGACACCGATCTACACGTCGATGACGCAGATTCTCCTTGATGAGAACCTTTCCCGCTTTGCGCAGGAGGAGCAGACCTCGGTACAGGGCAAGCAGCAGGCGGACACACAAATCTCCAGCGCGGTGGAAATCCTGAAGTCGAACAAGCTCGCCCTGAGGGTGGTCGATGAGCTCGGCCTCGCCGAAAACGATACCATTCTCAATCCGCCGAAGTCGCTACCGTCCATCGTCAAAACCTGGCTGCGCGGCTCCGTCGGCCTCTTTAGCGCGGCGACTGCCGACGATCCCGCGATTGCCGGCGCCCGGCAGAAGGCCGCCGCCCTTCTTCAGCAGGGGATCACGGTCGAGCGTGTCGGTCGCAGTTCCGTGGTGGCGCTCTCCTACCGTTCGCCGGACCCGCAACTCTCCGCCCGTGTCGCCAAGGGGTACAGTGATGCCTATCTCGCCGACCAACTGAACGCGAATTTCGAAGCGGCCGAGCGCGCATCCGTCTGGCTGCAGGAGCGGCTCGACAGCCTGAGGGAGCGCGCGCAGGCAGCCTCTCTCGAGGCGGAGCGCTACAAGGCGGAGAACGGACTCACCTCGGCACGTGGAGAGTTGATGTCGGAGCAGCAGCTTTCCGACCTCAATAGCCAGCTCATCATCGCCCAGGCCGACGCGGCGCGCGCCTCGGCGCGTTACAACCAATTCAAGGCGATCATCGACCAGGGACGCGACAACGCGGTCAAGAACGCAACAGCAGCCTCCGGCGATTCCGACAACGCCGTGATCCAGGATCTTCGCGCACGTTATCTGTCGATAGAGCGCCGAGAAAAAGATATCACCGCGAGCTTCGGCGCCGACCATCCGCAGGCTGTCGCCCTGAAGGCAGAGAAAGAGGATGTCGCCCAGCAGATCTTTCAGGAGATGCAGCGACTGACGGAACGCTACCGCAACGAATTCGAGGTCACGCAGTCCCGAGAACAATCCCTTCGCAAGAGCATAGAGGGTGTGACGGGCAAGAACTCCGAAGCCAACCAGTCCATGGTGCGGCTCAGGGAACTGGAGCAGCGCGCCACCGCGCTCAAGTCGCTCTACCAGTCCTATCTCGAC
>DATGWU010000306.1:0-2549 GCA_035299345.1 Rhizobium sp. | reverse complement strand
AGTCGAGGGCTGCGGGGGCAGGGCGCTCCCACACAGCATTGCCGCGAGGTGTGCGATGCATGTTTCCGATCCTGATTGGTGGTATGAGCGCTACCTGAGCAAGGCATTTGGGGAGGGGCTGCCGGCGGTACGCCGGCATGTGTTGGGCGTGCTCGGCGCTCAACTCTACCGGACTGCACTCGCCCGGGATTCCAACTTCGCGATGCTCCTTGAGGAGTTCAAGAACGTGAGGGTCGCCGTCGCGGGGACGGACCACGAAGCCTATTTCGCGATTTCCGCGGCTTTGATCGGAGTACAGGCCAACAGCGCCTATCGCTCCCTTGCGATCCATGTCCGGCGTTTCGCTGGGAGTGCGCACCCTCATGCGGTGACTTTGTTCGAGAGGTGTTTGCCGCAGGCTCGTTATGAGCGTTTGCGCGCCGCGAAGCAAGGAATCGCCCTGTCACGGTCCCCGTGCCCGCCGGAGGCGATCTTGGCGATCTATACCCGGTATGAACTTCTACTCGGCAGGACGAGTGGCGCCAGCGATCCGCTCGAAATGAACCGGCATGCTGGAATCCCAAGCATCTGAAGCAGTGGGGCAACGGCCCACAGGGCGTTGGTGTGGCTGAACACCGGCTGTGCGCGTGAATCGGTGAAGCGCCTCAGTCTGCGATTGTCCTACCCGGCATGGCAGACTGATGCTCACGCCTTCGCAGTACTTTGAGAACCCCATGGACCAAGCCACCCACAACAAGATCGTCTCCTTTATCTGGGGCATCGCCGACGATGTCCTCCGCGATCTCTTCAAACGGGGCAAGTACGCCGATGTCATCCTCCCGATGTGCGTCCTGCGCCGCATGGACGCGGTGCTGGAGCCGACCAAGAAGGCCGTGCTCGATCACAAGGCCATGCTCGATGCCGCGGGCATCGTCGAACAGCGCGCCGCTCTTTGCTCCGCTGCCGGTCAGGCCTTTTACAACACCTCGAAGTTCACTCTCCGCGACCTCAAGTCCCGCGCTAGTCAGCAGCAGCTCCTCGCCGACTTCACCGACTACCTCGACGGCTTCTCACCCAACGTTCAGGACATCCTCGAAAACTTTAAATTCCGCAACCAGCTCCCGACGCTCTCCAAAGCCGACGCGCTCGGCTCGCTCATTGCCAAGTTCCTCGACCCCGAGATCGACCTCTCTCCGGCCGGTATCGACAACCACGCAATGGGAACCGTCTTTGAGGAACTCGTCCGTCGGTTCAACGAAGACAACAACGAGGAGGCCGGCGAGCACTGGACGCCGCGTGACGCCGTCCGCCTCATGGCCAACCTCGTCTTCCTGCCCGTCGCTGACGGCCTGAAGTCCGGCAGCTATCTCCTCTACGACTGCGCTTGCGGCACTGGCGGTATGCTCACCGTCGCCGAGGAAACCCTCCGCAGGCTAGCGGCCGACCGTGGCAAGGAGGTCGTCACACATCTCCACGGCCAGGAGATCAACCCCGAGACCTACGCCATCTGCAAGGCCGACATGCTCCTCAAGGGCGAGGGAGACGAGGCCGACCACATCGTCGGCGGTGCGGAGTGGTCCACCCTTTCGCACGACGCATTCCCCGCGCAGTCCTTCGACTTCATGCTCGCCAACCCGCCCTACGGGAAAAGCTGGAAGAAGGACCTCGAAGCCATGGGCGGCAAGGACGGCATCCGCGACCCGCGCTTCAAGGTCATGCTCGGCGACGAGGAGCTATCCCTCATCACTCGTTCCAGCGACGGTCAGATGCTCTTCCTCGCCAACATGGCAGCGAAGATGCAGCACGACACGCCCCTCGGCTCCCGCATCGCCGAGGTCCACAACGGGTCCTCGCTCTTCACCGGCGACGCCGGCCAGGGTGAGAGCAACATCCGACGCTGGATCATTGAGAACGACTGGCTCGAAGCGATCGTCGCCCTCCCGCTGAATCTTTTCTACAACACCGGCATCGCGACCTACGTGTGGGTGCTCACCAACCGCAAGCCCGTGCATCGTCGCGAACGGGTGCAGCTCATCGACGCCACCCAGTGGTTCCATCCTCTGCGCAAGAACCTCGGCAAAAAGAACTGCGAACTTGCCGAGGACGACATCCAGCGCATCGCCCGCACCTTCCTCGATTTCAAGGAGACTCCAGAGTCGAAGATCTTCCCCAATGCCGCGTTCGGTTACTGGAAGGTCGTCGTCGAACGTCCGCTGCGCCTCCACAGTCAGCTTACTCTCCCGCGCATTGAGACGCTCCGCTTTGCCTCTGGCGATGAGGACCTGCGCGCTCCGCTCTTCGAGGAGTTTGGTGATGCCCTCGCCGCCAATTTTGCGAACGTCGCCCCAGCAGTCGAAAAGCGCCTCGCCGAATGGGCAGCACCCACCGACGAAAGCGAAGACTCTGATGAGGACGCCGATTCCGCACCCGCCGCCAAGAAGGGTCTGCCGGAGAAGAAGCGGAAGAAACTTCTCGATCCCAAAACGTGGGAGCGCGACGCCCGTCTTGTCGACACCGCCACCAAACTGCGCACCGCCCTCGGCGGCGAGCTTTTCACCAACCACAACATT
>DATGWU010000305.1:0-12834 GCA_035299345.1 Rhizobium sp. | reverse complement strand
AACGGGGTATCACATGCATGCTTTTTTCCGCCGCCAGACGTCGACAGACGCCGGCCTGAGCGCTTTGGTTTCACCGCTCGCCCTCTCGCTGTGCGCGGTTCTTGCCTTTCACGGCACGCTGCGCGCCGAGGAATATCACCTCGGCGTCATGGACAAGCTGCGGGTCCGCGTCGCCGAGTGGCAGACGGCGGAAGGGGCTGTCCGGGACTGGTCGGCCGTCAGTGGCGACTATGCGGTCGGCGCCTCGGGCAAGATCTCGCTGCCCTTTCTCGGCGAGCTCGCGGCATCCGGCAAGACGACCGAGGAAGTCTCCGCGGAAATCGGAGAAAAGATGCAGCAGCTGTTCGGGTTGCGCGACCGTCCCTCCGCCTCCGTCGAGATCGCGCAGTACCGGCCGATCTATATTTCCGGTGAGATCCAGTCACCCGGACAGTATGCCTATGTACCCGGCATGACCGTGTTGAAGGCTTTGAGTCTCGGGGGCGGAATGCGTCGCCCCGATCCGGGACAACGCGTTGCGCGCGACTATATTCGCTCCGAGGGGGATGCATCGGTCCTGATCGCCGAGCGTAACCGTCTGCTCGCACGCCGTGCCCGCCTGCAGGCGGAGATTGCGGACAAGGACAGCATCAATCTGCCGAAGGAGCTCGAAGGTGTTTCCGAGGCAGATCAGTTGCTCGCCAGCGAAACAGCGCTCATGAAGTCGCGCAACAAGCGCCTGACGCTGCAGCTGCAGGCGCTCGCCGATTTGAAGACCCTCCTGAACAGCGAAATCGAGTCGCTCACAAAGAAGTCCGACACGCAGTCCAGGCAACTGGAGCTCGTTGAGAGTGACCGGGAGAAGGTCTACAACCTGACCGAAAAGGGCCTGGCGGTCAGTTCCCGCCGCCTGTCGATCGAACAGCAGGTGACGGATCTGCAGGCCGGTCTGCTCGACATTGATACAGCCTCGCTCAAGGCGCGTCAGGACATCAACAAGGCCGGTCAGGACGAGACAAACCTGCGCAATGACTGGGATGCGCAGCTTGCCCAGGAGCTGCAGAACACCGAACGAGAACTGGAAACCAACACGCTGAAGCTCGGCACCAGCCGCGACCTGATGAGCGAGGCGCTGATGCAGTCGGCGGCCGAGGCGACATCTGCGAAGGAGACCGCGACAGTGACCTATGCGATCGTCCGCGAGGTCGACGGCAAGGCCCGCGAGATGACAGCTGACGAAAACACGCCTGTCCTTCCCGGCGATGTCGTCAAGGTCAGCGTCGGGGTCGCCATGAGATGAGGTGCGGATGAGGGTCGCGAAGTCCAGCCTGATCGAACCAGCCGAGAATACGCTCTACGGGACCGTGGCAGTTGCGCTCTCGTTCTTCGTTTTCGCCTACTCGGCGCAGTTTGGACAGATTTCCATCCTCTTCTATTACGGGCTGTGGTTGCCGCTGGTGCTGGTCGATTATCGGCGAGTGCTCGGCAACTACGTCCGGTACCTCTGGATCTTCGCCTTTGCCATCTTCGCCTGCCTTTCCCTCTTCTGGTCCGCGGCACCGGCCCAGACTGCCCGTACCGGCATCCAGTATCTCTCGCATGTGGTCTGCGCGCTGATTGCGATGCGCGTCATTGACCTGCGAACGCTCATCAAGGGTGCGATCGCCGGAATCGGACTGGTTCTCGTCTATTCCCTGCTCTTCGGCGTCTACCATTATGACCCGCTCGACGGTTCCTACAGTTTCGTCGGCGCATTCGCCTCGAAGAACCAGCTCGGCTTCTACGCCTCGCTCGGGGTCTATTTTGCCTTCGCTGCGGTCGTCCTGCTGGCCGATGGAAAACTGTGGCTCCTTGCCGCCGCCGCAGTCGGGCTGCTCTCAGCCTACTCGCTTGCCGCCTCGCAGTCGGCAACTTCGGTACTGACCGGAGCGGTCGTCGTGGCGCTGGCGATGGTAGCGCGCGGGCTGCAGGTGCTTTCTCCGAAGCGGCGCAAGGGCCTCTTCCTGGCGGTCGCAGCCTTCGCTCTCGTCGGCATCCTTATGTTCGTCTACGGCGACGGTTTTTCCCTCGTTCTCGGCGCTTTCGGCAAGGATGCCACCCTCACCGGCCGGACCTATCTCTGGCAGCAGGGCATGGAGGCCGCCCGTGCCAACCCTTATTTCGGCGTCGGATATCAGGCCTACTGGGTCCAGGGCTTTTCGGAAGCCGAACGGTTATGGGAAGAATTCTTCATCACCACCCGGACCGGCTTTCATTTTCACAACACCTTCATCGAGGCGACGGTGGAAACGGGTCTGGTCGGCGTTCTGCTGCTCACGCTCGTCCTTCTCGTGACGCTTGCCGGACATACATGGCAGATGCTTTCCCGCGCTGCAGGCCGGGAATCGGCAGTGCTCTTCGGGATATCGGCGCTGCTTGCCATGCGCGCCTTCGTGGAGATCGATATCCTCACCCCTTATCACGTCGGCTCTTTTCTACTCTATTTCTGCGCCGGCAGGCTGACGCTGCAGCAAGCACCCCGGCCGGTTCGTCGTCCCGTTGCTCTGGTTCCGGTGCCGGTCCGGCCCGCTCCTGCGTATGGCGGGGTGGGTCTGTGAAGGAGGCGCCGTTGAACACGCTCTACGGAATTCAGTATCTGCGTGCCGCTGCGGCGATCGCCGTCGTGCTGTTTCACGCCGCCGAAAAGCTCGGCTACTCCTTCGCTATCGGTGCAGTCGGCGTCGATGTCTTCTTTGTCGTCAGCGGCTTCATCATGTGGGTGATCGCCGAGCGTCGCAGCCCGACGCCGGCAAGCTTCCTGCGCGGTCGTATTCGCCGGATCGTTCCTGTTTACTGGATGGCGACGGCGGTGATGATCGCGGGAGGTTTTGCCGGTCTCTTTCCAAATCTCCGGCTGAGTATCGGCCATGTCATGGCCTCGTTCCTCTTCGTTCCGGCACGGTCGCCGAGCAACGGCGAGATCTGGCCGGTTCTCGTGCAGGGCTGGACGCTGAATTACGAGATGTTCTTCTATGTCGTCTTCGCCGCGGCGCTCTTCCTGCCGCGGCAGTGGCGCTTTCTGGCGATCGGCCTGCTGTTCGCTGCACTGGTTTCCGCCGGCCAAATCTTCGAGAGCGACAACGTTTTCCTCCTCACCTATACCCGTCCCATTATTCTGGAGTTCGTGGCCGGCATGGCGATCGGGATGCTCTGGCTGCAGCGTCGCATGCCGGGGCGCTTGACGGGTATCCTGCTGATTGCCGCGGGCCTCGGCGGATTTGCCGTGATCCATCTGCTCGGATTGCCGTTCGACGCGTGGAACTGCGGTCCGCTGGCGACGGCGCTGGTTCTCGGCGTGGTCTCGCTGGAGGCGCATGGCGGGGTCGCGCGGGCCGCGCTTCCCGCGTTTCTCGGTGACGCGTCCTACTCCATTTATCTCTGGCACACCTTCGCGATTTCGGTGGTTGCGAAGCTGGGGATGGTGGCCGGCATCCCGATGCCGGCCCTCATGGTTTCGGCCGTCGCGGCCGGCATTCTGGCCGGCGCGATCGGTTACGCGGTGCTGGAACGTCCGGCGACCCGCCTCTGGCGCCAGCCTGCCTGGTAACCGGCGCCCGCGAGCGCTGCCGTCAGCCCTTCGGCCCCGCCCGGACGTAGATGGTCGGCTGCTTCGACGGGTCCTTATAGACTGCGTAGACCTCGAACGAAGCGCCGGGATCGTCGCCCATGCCGGGCGAGCCGGACGGCATGCCGGGAACGGCAAGCCCCGCAATGTCCGGCCGTTCGGACAGGAGCCTGGCGAGCGCCTGCTCGGGGACATGGCCCTCGATGAAGTAGCCACCGATCACGGCAGTGTGGCAGGACTGCATGTCTTCCGGCACGCCGTAGCGCATCTTCACCGGCGTGAGATCCGGCTCGTCGATGGTTCGGATGCTGTAACCGGCGCGCTGCATGGCCTCGCCCCAGAGGTGGCAGCAGCCGCAATTGGGGTCCTTGTGGAGCGTAATGATCTCTCCGGCCGCTTGGGCGGCATCGGCTGCTACGAGCGCGCCGGCGGCGAGAACGGCGGTGCAAAGAAATTGTCTGCGGTTCATTGTCTTGTCCTGGATCTGGTTTGCCGGTGCGGCATCCTCCGCATCGCCGGCATCGAAAGCTTGGGAAGCGGGCCGAGTACGGCACTTGCCGAACGAAACTCGCCACGAGAAGAGATCGCGTCAGGCTTTCGGAGGCTCGGTCGGTGGCTTCACCAGGATTCCGGTGACGAGAACGTCGGCATCGATCTTTTCGCTCCCCGGGTCGGCTAGGACGGCGGCGCTGGAGGCATCAGCCAGAATCGCCGGAGCCGAGCAGGCCGGTTCGCATGACCGGAGGTTTACGCAGTCCGGGCAGCTTCGGGACTGTTCTTTTGCGCAGCAATCACCTTTGTCGGGAGCGGCCATAGCCGTCGATGGGCCGTGCATGTGAGCGGACGCCGTCGGTGCTCCGGCCATTTCCCGAAATGCATCCGCGGCGAACCCGACGTCCACACGTGCCGGCCCGAGTGCGAGGACCAGCATGGCAAGAAACACGACAAGGCTGCGGCGGACAGAGTGTGCCATGTCCCTAATCTGCCACGGACCGGCAAAAGCGGAAAGAAAATCCTCGGCACCGCTCCTCGGAAAAATGTCGCAGCAGCGTCGCCAGAGCACAACCGTGCTTTTCTGGCGGTTCGATTTCGAAGAAACAAGGAAATGGTGCCGCTTACGTGACTCGAACACGTGACCCCATCATTACGAATGATGTGCTCTACCGACTGAGCTAAAGCGGCCAAGGCGAACCGCGTTTGCCGCGGTTCGTCGATCTGTGCGCGCTGATACAAGCATCGCGCGGGAATTTCAAGCCGGGATTTTCTCCTCCCGGCGTTTTCGTCTGGAGTCCGGCTTCCCGGCAGGGTCAGAGCGCGAGACGGCTGCGGGCCGCCTTGTATTCTTTCTCGAGCCGGTCCACGACGGTCGCGACCGGCTCGACGGCCTTGACCGCGCCGACCCCCTGGCCGCAGCCCCAGATGTCCTTCCAGGCTTTGGCGCCGGTGGTCGCCTTGTCGAAGTCCATCTTCGACGGGTCGGCGACCGGCAGGTTGTCCGGGTCCATGCCGGCGGCGACGATCGACGACTTCAGGTAGTTGCCGTGGATGCCGGTGAAATAGTTGGAATAGACGATGTCGTTGGCATGGGCCTCGACGATCGCCTGCTTGTAGGCGTCGGAGGCGCGCGCTTCCGTCGTGGCGATGAAGGGCGAGCCGATATAGGCCATATCGGCACCCATGGCCTGTGCGGCGAGGATGCCGCCACCCGTGGCAATGGCTCCGGCGAGCAGCAGCGGCCCGTCGAACCATTCGCGGATTTCCTGTACCAGCGCGAACGGCGAAAGCGTTCCCGCGTGGCCGCCCGCGCCGGCTGCGACCGCGATCAGGCCGTCGGCACCCTTGCGGATCGCCGAATTGGCGTGGCGATTGTTAATGACGTCATGCAGTACGACGCCGCCGTAGGAATGCACGGCCGCGTTCACCTCGGGCACGGCTCCGAGCGAAGAAATGACGATCGGTACCTTGTACTTCACGCACATCATCAGGTCATGCTCGAGCCGTTTGTTCGAGGTATGAACGATCTGGTTGACGGCGAAGGGTGCGGCCGGCCGGTCCGGATGTGCGGCGTTGTAGGTCGAAAGCTCCTCGGTGATCATGGCGAGCCATTCGTCCAACTGGCTTTCCGGCCGCGCATTGAGCGCCGGAAAGGCACCGACGATCCCGGCCTTGCACTGCGCGAGCGTCAGTTCCGGATGCGAGATGATGAAGAGCGGCGAGGCGACCACCGGTATGCGGAGGTTCTCGGAAAGGACCGCGGGAAGTGCCATGAAAGACCTCGGTGTTTTTACGTTTACGGAAACGTCAATTTATTTAGCAGAGGATCGGAGGATGGAAAAGACCATGTCTGCAGGTCAATTCGGACCCTAGCACGCAGAGAATGCCGGCTGCTCGGGGTAGCCGCAGGGAGAGCCTGATCGGGCCGGGCGACGGTGAATTGGCCGAAACCAGGCCACTTTTTTCTGAGTATCTTCCCTCCTGCGGACGCGAGGCCTTGCAGATCGGCGGGGCAGCCGTTACCGAATCGCTAAACAACGGCGGCGGGATCGGCCCGGCTGCCGATCGATGAGGGACGTCAGTGAACGGATTGGAAGCGGCCATCAGGAACGCTCTAGAGCGATCGGATCGCACCAATGCGGAGACGCGTGCCCGGATCTATCAGTCGGCGCGGCACGCGCTGGAAACCGGGTTGCAGAAGCAGGGCATCACCGACCCCGAGATCATCGCCCAGCAAAGGCATAAGCTGGAGGCGACGATCCACGCCATCGAGCTGGAGGAACGCGGGCGGCTCCCGGCCGTCGAGTCCGAGGTGAGGCGTCCTCTGTCGGGCGATCTGGCCGCCGAGCTGTCGCAGCGTCCTGCCGCACCTGCGGTGCAGGCGGTCCGCGAGCCGGCAGTTCCTGCCGTCGAACCCGGTCCGGGCGATCGCCGCGAAGGGGCAGGTGCAGGTGATTTCGGCGACCTGCGGGCGGAGCGTCTGCATCGAGGTGCAGAAGACGGTGATACGTCGATGGATCGGGGCGATATCCGGACCGCGGCCGCGGCGATGGAGGTCCATCCCGAGGCACCGATCCGCCCGCGGAAAAAACGGCGCGGCCTCTTTGCCCGGCTCTTCATGTTCGCTGTCCTTCTCGGAGCGATCGGCACGGGGGCATGGTGGGTCTATACCTCCGGCCTCATGTTGAGCGAGGCGGAGCGGGATACCAGTGTCCCCAATCCGCCGCCGCAGGCCGTGGAGGAGGATTTTTCCGGCACGCAGGAGCCGAAGCCGCTGGAAACCCGTAACGGCTTTTCCGATGAATGGATCGAGATATTCGAACCAAAGCGCATCGACGCCATTCGGCCACGCGCCAACGCCGCGGTAGATGTCGTCAACGCCCGCGACGGAACGGCCATGAATGTCGTTTCGCGTTCGGCTGACGCTGACGGAAATGTCGAGATCACGGTGCCGACTGATGCACTTCGCGAGATGGCAGGCAAGACGTCGACCTTCGCCCTCACCGTGGAAGCTTCCGGCGACCAGCCTGTGCAGATCGCCGTCGAATGCGATTTCGGCAGACTGGGTGACTGCGCGCGCCATCGCTTCACGGTCAATACGCAGAAGACGGACGTACTCTTCCGTGTGACCTTCGACAGGTCCATGGCGCCGGCGACGCCCGGTCGGCTCCTGCTGAATGCCGGCCTCGGCGGACCCGGACAAGGCGTTAATCTCTATTCCGTCCGCCTGCTGCCGGGGCAGTGATCGCCGAAAGCCGCCGCACCGTCCGGCGGCTCTTCACGAACCGGCGAGGAAATCCGGCCCCTTGCCGATGATCTTCCTATCCATCTTACCGATCTTCTCCTCGTCCTTGCCTTCATAGTCGATCGACGCGAGCATGTGACGGATCGTGTTGAGCCTGGCGCGGCGCTTGTCGTTCGCGCGGACTATGGTCCACGGCGCATGATCGGTATGCGTTTCCTCGATCATCCGGTCGCGCTTCTTCGTGTAGTCGTCCCACTTGCCGAGCGCGGCGATGTCCATCGGAGAGAGCTTCCAGACCTTCAGCGGGTCGTGGCGCCGGTCGTGAAAGCGCTCGATCTGCATTTCCCGGCCGATGTCCAGCCAGAACTTGAAGAAGTGAATGCCGTCGGCAGCGATCAGTTTCTCGAATTGCGGCACCTGCTTCAGGAACCTCTCGTATTCTGTTTCCGTACAGAAGCCCATGACCGGTTCCACGACTGCCCGGTTGTACCAGGAGCGGTCGAAGAGCACGAATTCGCCACCGCTCGGAAAATGCGGCACATAGCGCTGAAAATACCACTCGGTCCGCTCCGTCTCCGTTGGCTTCGTCAGCGCCACCGCGCGCGCCGAGCGCGGGTTCATGTAGGAGAGCGTCACGTGGATGGTGCCGCCCTTGCCGGCCGCGTCCCGCCCCTCGAACAGGGCCATCACCCGCTGGCCGGTCTTCTGCAGCCAAAACTGCACTTTGACGAGCTCGATCTGCAGGAGCTGCAGTTCCTTCTCGTAGTCATCCTCGTCGAGCTTCTTGTCGTAAGGATAGTGCCCGGAGGTCAGCGACTTGTCATCGATCCAGTCGGGGAGATGCGGATCGTCGATGTCGAAGATCCTTTCCTTCCCGCCGATCTTGAGTATGACCGCGCGGCCTTCTGCTGGCGTATTCATTGGCATTTCCTTCGTCGCCGACCGGAGATGCACCAGTGAGGGCATATTCGTGCCGCGAACACAAGCGTCGTCGGGTCCTATCGCCGGGGGATATCCCGCAGCCGCCGTGGCAGATGCCGTAAACATCTGTCATGAATTGCGTTTATCAGGGGTCGGATGGGTCCCCGGAAGTGGCAGGCGAGGGCTGCGTGGCTGAAGATCGCGATGCTTTGAAAATGGTGATGTCGCGTTTTCGCGCAGGGTGGAGCTTTCTGGCCGCAGCGGCTCTTGTCGCGGTGGCCGCCTACTTTGCCGGCGCGCAGCCGCTGTTCTCTTTCGCTCTCTGGTTCCTTGCTTTGCTGGTCGTGCTCGTTCGTGAGTCGGCTCCTTCGCGCATGCAGGAAGAACCTGCGGAGCGTATGGAGGCCGTAGAAGCCACGCTCTCGCAGGTGGAGTCCATGCTCGGAGCGCTCGATCTTCCGGTCGTGGTGATCGATGGCGAGGCGACCGTGCTCGCCCAGAACAAGGCTGCCGAGAAGGCCTTCGGTCCTTTGCTCTCCGGCCTTCATATTTCCACCCGCTGGCGTTCGCCCGGCATCCTCGACATGATCCGCGAGACGATCGAGACAGGCGAGCCAAATCAGATCGAACATTCTGAGCGACTTCCCTCCGAGCGGGTCTATGTCGTCCGCTCGGCGCAGGTCGAGAAACTCGCAGGCACGCTGCCGCGACTCTTCCTCGTGTCGTTTCGCGACATATCCGAACTGCGTCGGCTCGACCGGATGCGCAGTGATTTCGTTGCGAATGCGAGCCACGAGCTGCGAACGCCGCTCGCTTCGCTGCGCGGCTTCATCGAGACCCTCCAGGGACCTGCCCGCGGCGATCCGAAGGCCCAGGAGCGATTTCTCGCCATCATGCTGGACCAGGCGACGCGCATGAGCCGGCTGGTCGATGATCTGCTGTCGCTATCCCGGCTCGAACTCAAGGCACATATCGCGCCGGACCAGACGGTCGACCTCGTCCCCGTACTCGGGCATGTGCGGGATTCGCTGGCGCCGCTCGCCGCCGATCTCGGCGTCGATATTCGCCTGCACCTGCCGGAAGGGAAAGTCGAGGTTCTCGGCGACCGCGACGAACTGGTGCAGGTTTTCGAAAATCTCGTGGAGAACGGCTGCAAATACGGGCAGGAGGGTAAGGTCGTCGACGTCTACCTTCGTCACGGCGGCGGCACACCGGTAGAAGTGAGTGTCGTTGACCACGGGCCCGGCATCCCGGCCGAACATGTCCCCCGCCTGACGGAACGCTTCTATCGTGTCAGCGTGGCCGACAGTCGGTCCAAGAAAGGTACCGGCCTCGGTCTTGCCATCGTCAAGCACATCCTCACGCGGCACCGTGCACGTCTGATCGTCCGCTCAGAGATCGACAAGGGAACCGACTTCACCGTCCGTTTCTGACATAAAGGCGCTGTCTGAATGTGGACGATTATTGAAAATACGATAAATATCAAATAGTTAATCTGTCACAAACCTTTCACCAAAGTGACATAAAAGGGAAGGGCAACAGTGAGTATGAACGTGCTGCTGATGCACGGGGACGGTGAGGCCGTTTGCGGCTGCATCCACACACTAGCCCACTCACGGGAGATTGAGATGAACACCCTGAAACTTTCCCTGGCAGCCATGGTCGCCTCGGTTGCTTTTGCCGGCGCCGCTGCCGCTCGCGACCAGATTCAGATTGCCGGTTCTTCGACCGTTCTGCCTTACGCGTCGATCGTTGCCGAAGCCTTCGGCGAAAACGCCGACTTCCCCACCCCGGTCGTTGAATCGGGCGGTTCGGGTGCCGGCCGCAAGAAGCTCTGCGAAGGCGTGGGTGAAAACACCATCGATATCGCCAATTCTTCTTCGCGCATCAAGCAGTCCGATATCGACCTCTGCGCCCAGAACGGCGTGAAGGAAATCCAGGAAGTCCGCATCGGCTACGACGGCATCGTCTTCGCCTCCGACATCAACGGCGCCGAGTTCGCCTTCACCCCGGCTGACTGGCACATGGCGCTCGCTGCCAAGGTCGTCAAGGACGGCCAGCTCGTCGACAATCCGTACAAGAAGTGGAACGAGATCCGCGCCGACTTGCCGGATCAGGAAATCCTCGCCTTCATTCCGGGCACCAAGCACGGCACCCGCGAAGTGTTCGACGAGAAGGTTATCGTCGACGGCTGCAAGGAAGACGGCGCTTATGACGCCCAGCTCGCCGCCAACGGTGGCGACAAGGACAAGGCTTCCAAGGCTTGCATGGCGATCCGTACCGACGGCGTCTCGGTCGATATCGATGGCGACTACACCGAAACGCTCTCTCGCGTCGATGCCAACAAGAACGGCATCGGGGTCTTCGGGCTGTCCTTCTACCAGAACAACACGGACAAGCTGCGCGTCGCCACGATGTCCGGCGTAACGCCGTCCGTTGAAACGATCGCCAAGGGCGAGTATCCGGTTTCCCGTCCGCTCTACTTCTACGTCAAGAACGCGCACCTCGACGTGATCCCTGGCCTGCAGGAATACATCGAGTTCTTCGTTTCCGACGAGATGGCTGGCCCGGATGGCCCGCTGGCAGCCTATGGTCTGGTTTCTGATCCGGAACTCGCCAAGACCCAGGCGGCCGTGAAGGCTCGCACGCCGATGGGCGCGCTGAATTAATCCACACCGACCGGTGGCGCGATGATCGCGCCGCCGGTCCTGCTCTTTTTGGAGGTTGCTGGCGAGATGAGTCCGGGCATCGTTGTCCTTGTCGTGGCGGCAATTTCCGCCGTCGGGTATGTTCTCGGCCGGCGTCGTGCCGTGTCTCTCTCGGTGAGTGAGCGCGTCAGGCTTCACTCTCTCCCCGGCTACTACGGTCAGACCGTCGCGCTGTTTGCGGCCGTTCCGGCCGTTATCGTGCTGGTCGCGTGGCTGGTCGTCCAACCTCTCCTCGTCGAAACGCGTGTCACCGGTATGATACCGGACAGCGTCATCCCCGAAGGCGGCGCGCGCAGCCTCGTCATGGCCGACGTCCGCCGGATCGCGGACGGCCTCGACGCGGTGCTGGCGCGCGGCGGCATCAGCGAGGGAGAGCTGTCCCAGATGCAGGCGGACGCTACCGACGTCCGGGGTCTCCTGGCCAAGGTCGGCGTGGCGCTGGGTAGCGACGTACCGCCGCCGGTGTTCGAGGCGGCCAAATCCTACCGTCAGATTTCCAAGACGGGCAACATCGTCACCGGGGCTTTGGCCCTGGCCCTGTCGATCGGCTTTGCGCTCTGGGCGTATCGCCGCATTGCGGTCGATCTGCGAGCGCGAAACATCAGCGAGCGTTTCGTCCGGGCCTTGCTTGTTTCGGCGTCGACGATCGCCATTCTCACGACGGTCGGCATCATCGCCTCGCTGTTCTTCGAAACCTACTCCTTCTTCAGGGTCTATCCGGCGCAAGAGTTCTTCTTTTCCACCGTCTGGAATCCGCAGTTCCGGGGTGGTTCGGAACTGGGCATCCTGCCTTTGCTGTGGGGCACTTTCTACATTTCTCTGGTTGCGCTCGTCGTCGCCGTTCCGCTCGGCCTGATGATCGCGATCTACCTCGCCGAGTATGCCGGACCGTCGGTGCGTAGCGTGGTCAAGCCCGCCATCGAGGTCTTGGCCGGTATCCCGACCATCGTTTACGGCCTCTTTGCCCTCGTCACCGTCGGACCGTTCCTGCGCGACTGGATCGCGCAGCCTCTCGGCCTCGGAAACTCTTCGTCGTCGGTGCTGACGGCGGGCATCGTCATGGGGATCATGATCATCCCGTTCGTGAGCTCGCTGTCCGACGATATTATCAACGCTGTCCCGCAAGCTCTGCGCGACGGCTCTTATGCGCTTGGTGCCACGCAGTCGGAGACAATCAGGCAGGTCGTGCTTCCGGCCGCCCTGCCCGGGATCGTGGGTGCCGTCCTGCTGGCGGCGAGCCGCGCCATCGGCGAAACGATGATCGTGGTGCTCGGCGCGGGCGCGACCGCCAGGCTTTCACTCAATCCGTTCGAGGCGATGACGACCGTCACCGTCAAGATCGTCAGTCAGCTGACCGGCGACACCGAATTTGCAAGTCCCGAGACGCTGGTTGCCTTTGCCCTCGGTCTTACCCTGTTCGTTCTGACGCTGGGGCTGAATGTGCTGGCGCTCTACATCGTGCGCAAATACCGGGAGCAGTACGAATGACCGAGATTTCCACGTTTGGCGCCTCGGCTGCCGAATCCCGAGGCAAGTCGCTATTTGTCGCCGATGAGAGAACCCGCCGGCGCAATGCTGCCGAAGCGCGTTTCCGGATGATGGGCCGCATTGCCGTCATCATCGGTATCGTCGCCCTTATCGGGCTGCTGGCGTCGATCCTGTCGAACGGCATGTCCTCCTTCCAGCAGACATATGTCTCGCTCGATATTTTCCTCGATCCGGCCAAGTTGGACAAAGCGGGCGACCGCAATCCCGAGGCGATCGCCAAGGTATCTACCTTCGGTTATGCGCCGCTGATTCAGAAAGCTCTCCAGGATGCGATGGCCGGGAAAGGCATCGCCGGCGACGGGGTAAATCCAAAGGCCGCCGCGGAACTGATCTCC
>DATGWU010000304.1:0-18468 GCA_035299345.1 Rhizobium sp. | reverse complement strand
CTGCTCGGTGCGCCGCGACAGGTTATCCGCGCTGTCGCTGATCTCGGAGCTGCCGTTGTTGATGGCGCCGACGCTCACGTTGACCGCATTGATCGCGTTTTCGAGGCTGGCGACGGCGGCGTTGAAGTCGGCCTTCAGCGCGGCGTACTCGCCGGGGAAATCTGCCTGTATGCGATAGCCGAGATTGCCGTTCGAAAGCTCCGACAGACCGGTGCCGAGCATGGTCACCACCTTCTGCTGGAGGGCGGCGCCTTCCTCGCGTTCGGTCTCCGAGCGGCTGCGCTCGTCTTCTGCCGCCCGACGCTGCCGTGCTGCTTCGCCCTCGAGCATCCGCCCTTCAGAAAGCCGATGCCGGAAGCCTTCGAGCGCCTTGGCGACGAGCCCGAGCTCGTCCGTGCGCTTCTGCCCCTTGACTTCCGTCTCGTAGTTGCCGGAACCGAGGCGGTCAACGTCCGCGACGATGGCGTGTAGCGGCTTCTGGACATAGGCGCGTGCGGCGAGATAGAGGGCGGTCATGACCGCACCGAGAACCACGAGGCCGCCGATGATCATCATAATGGTCTGTGCCTCGACCGGCGCGCTGATGGCGCTTTCGGGAATGTCGACGATCACCGCCCAGGTGGTGTTCACGCCAGGAACAGCAAAGGGATAGATCAGTCGGTCGAACGGTTCCGCCCCGGCGGCGGCGAGATTGAGCAGCGTCTCGGGTTTCCCGGAGGATAGGGCCTCCTTGAGCTTATCCCCACCTTCGCCTTCATAGGGCTTCATCAACAGATCGGCCGAGGGAGCTACGAGCCACTGGCCGGTGTGGCCGACGAGCATGACGCGACCCGTCTCGAACGGTTTCAGTGCCTGCAGCTTTTCGGAGAGAGAACCGAGCGAGATATCGACGCCGGTCACGCCGATCATCTTGCCGCCGGAGACCACCGGATAGGCGATCGAGCTCATGGTCGTGGGGACCTCGGTCCCTTCGGCGAGATAAGGGGCCGTGATGGCGCCCTTGCCGCTTTTGGCAGCGAGCGCGTACCATTCCTGCGTATAGTCGTTGTTGAAGGTGGAAAACTGAATGCCACCATCCTGCGTCTTCGACCAGTACGGCGTGAACACACCGTTGTCGTTGCCGCCGAGTTCGAGATTCTTGACCGTGTCCTCCTTGCGTCCGTCGAAGGCTTGCGCGACTTCGCAGAACCAACTGCCGAAGGCGAACGCATTCTGCTCGACATTGGCCTTCAGGAGATTGATGGCGCCCTTGCGATCGAAGGACTGCGCCTCATGCCCGCGTGCGAGCACGCCGGCCATCGAGCGGGCGGCGCTGGCGAGCTCGCCAATATCGCCGGCGACTTCATTCGCGATCGCATTCGCCTGGCTCTTCGCCTGATCCATCGTCAGCGATTGGACGCGATCGCGGGTCTGCGAAATGAGAACCAGGTTGGAGAGGGCAAGCACCAGCGCGATGGCGATGCCGGTGACAAGCTGCAGCTTGAAGGCAATGGACTTGGAGATCAGTTTCAACATGACGGCCTCGAACCCGCACGCCGGGGGCCGGCGCGTTGAATTAGTCACAGGGAGGGAATGCTCCTTCATGGAGCGGTGTTTTCACTCCATGCAGCCGCGGCGCCGGAGAAAGCAGTGCGAGAATAAGAATGGAAAGCTTAATGCATATTGAATTTGCGGCGCGTTTTCCGACCTTCGAGCGGCAACGCGCACCGATACGAGCATCGACGCGGTGAAAGAGAGATGCGACGAGAGGTGTCAGAGTCTGGCGGCAACCTCGTCGGACATCGGGATCGAAGGCTGAGCCCCTGGCTTCAGGCAGGCAAGCGAACCCGCGACTGCGGCCCGACGAAGAGCGTCCTTGAAGGCGAGACCCTGATCCAGTCCCGCTGCGAAATAGCCGCAAAAGGTATCGCCCGCACCGACTGTATCGACAGGTACGATCTCCAGTCCCTTGACCCTGACGAGTTCTCCCTGCTCGACTGCGATCACACCGTCCGCCCCGAGCGTGACGACGAGGGTCTGTCCGGTTTCTTCATGCAGGCGCAGCAGCGCCCTTTCGCGCTCGTCCGCTCCCATGCCGTCCCGTGCAGCGAGACGTTCGAACTCTGTCTCGTTGGCAACCACGATGTTTGCCATCCGGCCGAGGCGAGCCGCCTCCGCCGTCAAGGGCGCGATATTGATGATCGTCGTGATCCCGCGGTCCCGGGCACGCGAGAGGGCTTCCTCCACGGCCCCGGCCGGTATCTCGAGCTGCAGCATGAGAATGTCGTCCTGCGCCATGGCATCGACCGCGGCCTGTGCGTCCGATTTGCTGATCGTACCGTTTGCGCCGGGAACGACGGCAATCATGTTCTCTCCGTCATCACCGACCAGAATGAGCGCGGTGCCTGTCGGTGCTGACGTCTTGTGAACTGCCGAAAGCTCGGTTCCTGCCTGTTCGAGAAGTCCCAGCGCCGGTGCGGCGAATGCGTCACTGCCGACCGCGCCCACCATGCGCACACGGGCGCCGGCGCGCGTCGCAGCGAGCGCCTGATTTGCGCCCTTGCCGCCCGCCGCCGTCGAGAAATCCTTGCCGGCGACGGTTTCTCCGGGCTTCGGGAGCCGTGTCGTCGTGGCAATGAGGTCCATGTTGATGGAACCGAATACGGTGATCATCGAGGTGTTTCCGTCCGTTACGTGTTTTGGAGGCGAGTTTGGCCCGTGGGCTAGTCCTCGTCAACGACCCGAAGCTTGAGAAGGCCCGTCTTGCTCTCGACGGCGCGCGCCGTTCCGCCCTCGTCGCCGTTGCCGGACTGGAATTCGAGCGCTTCGATCTTCGCGCCCCGCTTGGTCAGCTTGTCGGCCGAGGTGAGGATCATGTCGACATCCTTCTGGGCCGCGAGAAAATGGCTCTGCAGTTTGCGCGTCCGGTCGTCCAACCGGGCGAGATCCTCCATCAGGTGGATGACCTCCCCCTGGATGAGATGCGCCTGTTCGCGCATCCGCTGATCCTTCAGAACGGCCTGGATTACCTGGATCGACAGCATCAGCAGTGACGGCGAGACGATCACCACGCGCATGCGGTGGGCCCTCTGGACGATGCCCTCGAAGTTCTCGTGGACCTCCGCGAAGATCGATTCCGAAGGAACGAAAAGGAAAGCCATGTCCTGGGTCTCGCCGGGAATCAGGTACTTTTCCGCGATGTCCCGCAGATGCACCTCCATGTCGCGGCGAAACTGCTGACCGGCAATCTTCTTGGCATCCGCCGTCTCGGCGTCGCGTATCGCGTTCCACGCCTCCAGCGGAAACTTCGCGTCGACGACAAGCGGTGGAGAGTCGTTCGGCATGCGGATCGTGCAGTCCGGCCGCGACCCGTTGGAAAGCGTCGATTGAAAAGCATAGGCGCCGATCGGCAGCCCGTCGGCGACGATCGTCTCCATCCGCGACTGCCCGAAGGCGCCGCGTGTCTGCTTGTTCGATAGAATGGCCTGCAGCCCGACGACATCCTTCGCGAGCGACTGGATGTTGTTCTGGGCGGCATCGATGACCGCGAGGCGTTCCTGCAGTCGGCGCAGGTTCTCATGTGTGGTCTTCGTTTGCTCGCTGATCGTCGCCCCGATCCTGTGCGACATGCCGTCAAGACGCTGATTGATCGCCTGGTTGAACTCCGACTGTTTGGTGCCGAAGACATCGGCCATGGCCGCAAGGCGCCCCTGCATTTCCGCCTGGGCGCGCAGCAGCTCGGCCATCCGCGCTTCGGCTGCAGCCTCTCGTTGAGATGCTTCCATTTCCATGCGGAGCCGCATTCGGCCGCTTCGCATCATGGCGACGGCCCAGAGTATCAGCCCGGCGAGGATGAGTGCTGCAAGACCGAGGACGAGCATGGTGGGTGAGACGGCGAAGTCGCCGATCATGAAGACCGGCGCGCCGGCTGCGGAAGGTGTAGTGTTCATGGCGATCAATCTAGCAGATTCGGCCATCGATGACAGATCAAAACGAGAACGAAGATCGGGCCGCCGACAATCTGGCCAGGCGATCCTGCAAGCAACAGGCGAGGCTGATTGTATGGTGCACCATCAGGTGTGTCGTTGATCACATTTCGCTCTGATCATTCATTCTCCGTTTAGGGTTTTGAGCAAAATCTTCGGCCAATTCTTTCACCGTCCGGCAGGCGGCGTGATCGCGCCTGAGACCATTGCGAGGCAACATGCAAGAGAGTGGTGACGACAGCCTGAGGCAGCGCCTCGATTTCATCGAACTCGACGAGAAGACCTGTCGCACGCTTCACTCGCTGCGGCCGACACTTTCCGAGATTCTGGGCGGCGCGCTCGACAAGTTCTACGCCAAGGTCGCGGCTACGCCGCATCTTGCCCGGTTCTTCCGTGACGGTTCGCACATGGCGGCCGCGAAGAAGGCGCAGGTCGGTCACTGGGACCGTGTTTCGAACGGAACCTTCACGCAGGAATACGTCAGGGGCGTCACCGCGATCGGCAAGGCCCATGCCCGGGTCGGCCTTGAGCCGCGATGGTATATCGGCGGCTATTCGATGCTCATCGGCGAACTGGTAGCGGGCGTACTGAAAAAGCATTGGCCGTTCCCCTTCGGCAAGCATCACGCGACCGCTCTTGCCGACAAGCTGAGCGCCTTGATCAAAGCCTCCATGCTGGACATGGACTACTCGATCTCCGTGTATCTCGACGCGCTCGAAGAGAAGCGTCTGCAGCTTCAGGAGGAACGCGAGCGCTCCGAGGCCAATCAGCAGATCGCCATGCAGCACTTGCGCCGCGGCCTCGAGGCGCTGGCGCGTGGTGATTTCAAGGCCCGCATGTCCGACGACCTGCCGGACGACTTCAAGCAGATGGCGACGGACTACAACGAGGCCGTGGCTCGTCTCAATGAATCCTTCCAACTCATCCGCCGCTCTTCGGAGGAAATCCTCATCGGAACGGAAACGATTGCCCGCACTTCGGACGAACTGGCGCTGCGCACCTCCAAGCAGGCTGCCGGCGTTCAGGAAAGCTCGACTGCCCTGCAGCAGCTTTCCGTCAGCGTCAGCCAGACAGCCTCCAACGCGGAACGGGCCGCGTCCGTCGTGAAGGAGACGCAGCAACAGGCCCGGACCTCCGGCGAGGTCGTGAATCAGGCGGTCTCGGCCATGGCGGAAATCGAGAAGTCTTCGTCCGAAATCTCGAAGATCATCGGGGTTATCGACGAAATCGCCTTCCAGACGAATCTCTTGGCGCTCAACGCCGGCGTCGAGGCGGCGCGTGCGGGCGAAGCCGGCAAGGGCTTCGCCGTCGTTGCCCAGGAAGTCCGCCAACTGGCACAGCGTAGCGCCGACGCGGCCAAGGAAATCAAGAGGCTCATCTCGCAGAGCTCACAGCAGGTGAACGAAGGCGTCGAACTCGTTTCCAACACCGGTACCGCCCTGGCGGATATCATCGGACGGATCGATGCGATCAATACCTTCGTCGGCGAGATCGCGACTGCCGCCAAGGATCAGGCTTCGGGACTGAGCGGGATAAACCAGGCGACCCGCAGCATGGATGGCCTGACCCAGGAAAACTCGACGATGGTCGAACAGACATCCGCCGAGACGCGGCGACTGCGCAACGAGGTCGCCGGTCTCGTCGAACTGCTGGGTCGTATCAATACGGACAGCAGCGAAGTCTCGCTGTCACCCCCAACGCCACGTCAGCGGGTGCGCGGCCTCGCCGCCTGATTTTCGCTCTGGCGCAGATCCGGAAAACGCGAGGGTTTTCCCTCGCGTTTTTCGATTCCATCGGCGCGACAGATGCGATATGGGAGGCCCATGACGATAAAGCCCCTCATTATTCTTCCAGATCCCCTGCTGCGTGAGGTTTCCAAACCCGTCGAACGGGTGGATTCCGATATCCTGAAGCTTGCCGACGACATGCTCGAAACCATGTACGATGCGCCCGGCATCGGGCTTGCAGCCATCCAGGTCGGCGTGGCGCGCCGCCTGCTGGTTATTGATGTGTCCCGAGAGGATGAAGAGAAGCGACCGCTCGTTTTCATCAATCCCGAGATCCTGACGTCGTCCGACGAACGCTCGGCCTACGAGGAAGGGTGCCTCTCGATACCGGACTACTACGCGGAGGTGGAGCGACCGGCCAAGGTGACTGTGCGGTCCATCGACCGCGAGGGCAAGCAGCAGACGACCGAAGCCGAAGGTCTGCTCGCGACGTGTCTCCAGCATGAGATCGATCACCTGAACGGCGTCCTGTTCATCGACCATATCTCGCGGCTGAAGCGCGAAATGGTCATCAAAAAGTTCACCAAGGCGGCCAGGGGCAAGGCGATCTAGCGCCGGCGCCCGCAGCAGCGGCGGGGCCTGAACCAAGCCCGTTGGGGAGCCGGAGGCGACGACAACCATGGCACTTCGTATCATCTTCATGGGAACGCCGGAGTTTTCCGTTCCGACGCTTGACGCCCTTGCCGGGGCCGGCCATCAGATCGTCGCCGTCTATACCCAGCCGCCGCGACCCGGTGGCCGGCGTGGTCTCGATTTGCAGAAGTCACCGGTCCATCAGGCAGCCGAAAAGCTCTGCATTCCTGTATTCACTCCCATCAACTTCAAGGATCCCGCGGAACGTGCGGTCTTTCGCGCGCTCGATGCCGATGTTGCGGTCGTGGTCGCCTACGGCCTTCTGCTGCCGGAGGAGGTTCTCGGCGGTACGCGGCTCGGGGCCTACAACGGCCACGCGTCGCTTCTGCCGCGCTGGCGCGGTGCGGCACCGATCCAGCGCGCGATCATGGCCGGCGACCGCGAAAGCGGCATGATGGTCATGAAGATGGACAAGGGCCTCGATACCGGCGCCGTCGCCCTGACGCGCAAGGTGGAGATCGCACACGACATGACGGCGGGCGAGCTGCACGACCGGTTGAGCCGGATCGGTGCGGAGGCGATGGCCGAGGCGATGGCGAGGCTCGAAGCGGGAGATCTGCCGCTCACGCCACAAGCCTCCGAAGGCGTGCTCTACGCGGCAAAGATCGACAAGGGCGAAACACGTATCGGCTTTGCCCGCGACGCCCATGACGTGCACAACCATGTTCGGGGGCTGGCGCCGTTCCCCGGCGCCTGGTTCGAGGTGCAGATCAATGGCAAGGCCGAACGAGTGAAGGTGCTAGGCTCAACGCTTGCCGAAGGTGAGGGCAGGCCCGGCGAAGTGCTGGACGAGCACCTGACGGTCGCCTGTGGCAAGGGTGCGGTGCGGCTCACGCGGCTGCAGCGGGCCGGCGGCAAACCGCTCGTCACGACCGAATTCCTCCGCGGCACGCCTATTCCGTCCGGCGTGGTTCTCGCCTGATGCCGCGCTTTCGCATGACCGTCGAATACGACGGCACCAATTACGTCGGCTGGCAGAGGCAGGAAAACGGCCATTCCGTCCAGCAGGCATTGGAAAACGCCATTCTCTCCCTGACCGGAGAGACAGTGTCGATCCGGGGTGCGGGCCGAACCGACTCCGGTGTCCACGCGCTCGGCCAGGTCATACACGCGGACCTCTCACGCTCCTGGGCGCCCTACAAGCTGCGCAACGCGCTCAATGCTCATCTCGGTCTGGCGGACGAACGCGTCGCCATCCTTGATGTACTGGAGGCGGACGAGAGCTTCGACGCTCGCTTCTCCGCCGTGAAGCGGCATTATCTTTACCGTATCATCAGCCGCCCGGCGCCGCTGGCGGTGGAACTGAAGCGCGCCTGGTGGGTGCCGAAGCCGCTCGATCACGAGCGCATGCATGAGGCCGCGCAGCAGCTTGTCGGCCATCACGACTTCACCACCTTCCGGTCCGCGCATTGTCAGGCGACGAGCCCGGTGCGCACCCTGGACCGCCTTGATGTGACGCGTGCCGGCGACCTGATCGAGATCCGGGCCTCGGCCCAGAGCTTCCTTCACAACCAGATCCGCTCCTTCGCCGGGACACTCAAGCTCGCCGGCGAGGGCAAGATGTCGCCGGCCGACGTCAAGGCGGCGCTGGAGGCGCGCGACCGCGCCGCCTGCGGCCCCGTGGCACCGCCGGAAGGGCTTTATTTTCTGAAAGTCGACTACCCCGACGGGCTGTAGCGACCGCCGGGCGTGCTCGTTCAGCCAGGGAACACGCCGAGAAAGCGCTCCAGCAGCTCGGACAGCAACATGGTTGGAACCAGCAGGACCATGGTCATCGTCGCGATCGTCAAGGTATGATCGCCGAGCACCATGCGCAGCACGCGAAAGAGCGCGAATACCAGCGTCAGCAACAGCACCAGCCACAGGATCGTCAGGAGGCCCTTGAGGACGGGCAGCAGTACCATCAGCACGATCAGCACGGCATAGGCATAGGAAACGGGAAGCGCGAGCCAGTTCGTGACCGTGACGATCGCGGCGAACCGCGGGCCGATCCCGAGCGCCCAGGCGAGCACCCCGGCGAGGATGACCGGCACCAGCCAGTTCGCCACCTCCACCAGTGCGAGACGGAAGAAGAAGATCGGTCCCGTCTCCGTGCCGAGCGGCATCACGGCGAGGTAGGCGGCCCGCCACCAGAGCCAGGAAACGAGGATAGCCGGCGCGGCCCATGCCATCGCCCAGAAGGAACGCAGCGCACCGCGCTCCGTGAGGTCGAGAAAACTGAAGCCTTTCGTGTCTCGCTGGAAGAGCAGCCAGAGGCCGGTCAGGTAGAGCTTGACTTCCTTAAGCGTCGGCATTCGCAAACCATTGCTCGATGAAGGTCTGGTAGATCTGCGTGAGCGTCTCGAGATCTTCGACGGCCACTCTTTCGTCCACCATGTGCATGGTCTGGCCGACCAGGCCGAATTCCACGACCGGGCAGTAATCCTTGATATAGCGGGCATCCGAGGTGCCGCCTGTGGTCGAAAGCTGCGGCGTCCGTCCCGTCACCTGTTCGACGGCATCCGAAAGCGAAGAAATGAGGGCCTCGTTGCGGGTGAGGAAGACGTGGCTGGGACGTTCCGACCAGACGATATCGTACCTGAGACGTTGGCGTGCAGGCCTAAGCGCCGTGTCTGCGGCGGCCGCATCGAGGCGCCGGATGATTTCCGCCTGCAGCGTTTCGGCCGACCAGGTGTCGTTGAAGCGTATGTTGAAGCGCGCAGTCGCCTTTGCCGGGATGACGTTCGTGGCCGGATTGCCGACGTCGATCGTCGTCACCTCGAGGTTCGAAGGCTGGAAATTGTCCGTACCGTGGTCGAAGGGCGGGTTCATCAGCGCTTCGGCGAGACGGATGATGCCGCGAACGGGATTGTCGGCGAGGTGCGGATAGGCGGCATGGCCCTGCACCCCATGGACGGTGATCGTGCCGGACAGGGATCCGCGGCGGCCGATCTTGATCATGTCGCCGAGCTGGTCGGGGTTGGTGGGTTCGCCGACGAGACAGGCGTCCCAGCGTTCACCCTTTTCGGCGGCCCATTCGAGAAGCTTGATCGTGCCGTTGATGGCGGGACCTTCCTCGTCGCCGGTGATCAGCAGCGAGATCGAGCCCTTGGGTGCACCCTTCTTTTCGATGCTGCGGGCGAGCGCCGCCATGAAGCAGGCGATCCCGCCCTTCATGTCGACCGCACCGCGGCCGTAAAGTACGCCGTCGGCGATCTCGGCGGCAAATGGCGGATGGCTCCAGGCCGACTCGTCACCGGCCGGCACGACGTCGGTATGGCCGGCGAACATCAGGTGCGGGCCGTTCGTACCCAGCCGGGCGTAGAGATTCTCGATGTCGGGAGTATTCTCCTCGGACGCTGTCACGCGCGAAACGGCGAAGCCCATCGGCTCCAGCATCGCTTGAAGCGCGCTCAGCGCACCGCCTTCGGCAGGCGTGACGGATGGACAACGGATGAGAGCCTGCAGGTTTTCAACGGGATTTGTCGCGGTCATGGTTCTGAACGTGGAGGATGGAAGCCGGTCTGGGCGGCGCTGTGCCGCAGGAGGAGTTCGCAACGTGTAGCCGATCAAACCCCACCTGTCACCATGGCGGGAGATGTGTCATTTCTGGGGCCGGTCGGTCGCAGAACCATAGGCGTTCGGCCCCTTCTCGGAAGGCCAGACGCACATCCAAAGCAGCACGACGACCGAGATCACCGGCACGAAGAGGGCGACGGCCAGAAGACCGGTGAAACCCATGTCGTGCAGGCGCTTGACGCCCAGCGTGAGCCCGGAGACTACCGAGGTTACAAAGACGCCGAAGAAGAGGAAGCTCCAGAACGGCAGAACACTTTCGTCGTCCTGGTGCAGAACCAGCTTCGCGGTCGTGTAGCCGTTGGCCATCATCCAGAACAGCCAGGAGAGGATGAAAACCTGCCGCCCGGCGCGACCGGACGGGCTGAAGAACAGCCATCCGATACCGGGCGTGCGAACGGTGTCCCGCACCTCAGTCCCTGAGAAGCTCGTTGATGCCCGTCTTCGAGCGCGTCTTGGCGTCCACCCGTTTGACGATGACCGCGCAATAGAGGCTCGGAGCCGGCTGGCCGTTGGCCATGACGCTGGCCGAGGGCAGGGCGCCGGCAACGACCACGGAATACGGAGGCACTTCGCCGTAGGTGATCTCGCCCGTCGCACGGTCGACGATCTTGGTCGACTTGCCGATGAAGACGCCCATGCCCAGTACCGAACCCTCGCGGACGATGCAGCCTTCGACGACCTCGGAGCGTGCGCCGATGAAGCAGTTGTCCTCGATGATCGTCGGGCCGGCCTGCATCGGTTCGAGCACGCCGCCGATGCCGACGCCGCCCGAGAGATGGACGTTCTTTCCGATCTGTGCACACGAGCCGACGGTCGCCCAGGTGTCGACCATCGTGTTTTCACCAACATGGGCACCGAGATTGACGAAGGACGGCATCAGCACGGCACCGGGGGCGATATAGGCAGAACGGCGGACCACGGCATTCGGAACGGCGCGGAAACCCGCACGCTCGAATTCGTTGGCGCTCCAGCCCTCGAATTTCGAGGGAACTTTGTCCCACCAGGTCGAGGCGCCCGGACCGCCTGCGACGATCTCCATGGGATTGAGGCGGAAGGAGAGGAGAACGGCCTTCTTCAGCCACTGATGAACCGTCCATGTGCCGTCTTCGCCGCGCGAGGCGACACGCAGCTTGCCGCTGTCGAGCAGATTGAGAGCGGTTTCCACCGCGTCGCGAACTTCGCCGCGTGTCGACGTGCTTACCGTGTCGCGGTTATCGAAGGCGGCCTCAACGATGCTCTCGAGCTGGCTGACATCCATGGCGGTCATCTGAATTCCTTAAACTTCGTTGTCTATCGTATAACCCCGGAAATTTCCGGATTCGCGATCGGAAACTGGCGTTCTGCTGTAGCGCATTCGCCGGGGGTTGAAAACAGCCGCCCGCGACCTCCGCGGTCGTTTCCGGCAGAGAAAGGCAGTGAAAATGGCGAAGCTAGAGAATGGTCCGAGACAGCGTAGCGGCGGAATCTGGGATCCGCTGAAAGACAGCACGACCGACCGCAAGGTCGCCGCCGGCATCCCGCGGACGCCACAGTCGGAATCCCCGTCCTATCGCCTCGCCTACATCGATGACGATTTCCTCTGCCGCGACGAACTCCGGCCCGTTCGCCTGCAGCTCGAGCTGCTGAAAGTCGAGATGATCCTCGCCGAGCGTGGGATCAGATCGACGATCGTCATGTTCGGTGGCGCCCGTATTCCGGCGCCGGGGGCAAGTGCCTGGGCTGCGCGCAATGAGACGCAGCGTGCCAATCTGGAGGCTGCATCCGTCTTCTATGAGGAGGCCCGCAAGTTCGCCGGCCTCTGCGCGGAATATTCGGCAAAACACGGCCATCAGGAATATGTCGTGATGACGGGCGGGGGGCCCGGCGTCATGGAGGCGGGCAATCGCGGAGCGGCGGAGGCGGGCGCCCCGTCGATCGGCCTCAATATCGTCCTGCCGCACGAGCAGGCACCGAACGCGTTCGTCACACCCGAACTCAGCTTCAACTTCCATTATTTCGCGATCCGGAAGATGCACTTCCTGATGCGCGCCAAGGCGATCGCCATCTTTCCCGGAGGCTTCGGGACCATGGACGAATTCTTCGAGGCGGTGACCCTGATCCAGACCAAACGCATGGCGCCGATCCCCCTCATCCTGTTCGGTGAGGCCTTTTGGCGAAGGATCATCGATTTCGATGCGCTGGCGGAGTTCGGCACGATCGCCCCGGAGGACGTGGAATTGCTGAATTTCGTGGAAACGGCGGAGCAGGCCTGGAAGATCATTGCCGATCACTACGAACATTGACGCAAATGGCCCACGGCATTGCCGTGGGCCATTTTTCTTTCAGGCGGCGGATATCCGCCGGGTCAGAAGGAGCCGCGCTTCGGCATGTCGTCGGCGGAGAGTACGCCGTCTCCATTGCTGTCCATGCGGGTGAAGAACTTGTCGCTTGCCGCGGACGCCTCTTCACGGCTGATCTGGCCATTCTCGTCGGCGTCGGCCATCCGCATGCCGCCGAAGCGCCCGCCGTGCCCCATCCCCTGGCTCTGCCCGTCTTCAGCCATAGCGCGCTCGCCATGATGCTTCTTCCAGCCCATCATGCCCATCTGGCGGCCGGTCCCGTCCTGCGGTCCCGTGCCCATACCTGCGCCCTTGCCGGCAGGTGCGTTTGCCCGCATGGCTTCGCGGTGAGCGCGAAGTTCGCCGGGAGTCAGCGTGCCGTCCTTGTCGGCATCGATTTCTCCAAACAGCCTCTCCTGGCCGGTCTTGGCTTCGTCCTTGGAAATCTTGCCGTCCTTGTTCTCGTCGAACTGTTGCAGCATGTGGACGAAGCGGGCTTCCGGACCGCGTCCCCCCGCCATCTCCTGGCGGGCGAAGGCCGCCGCCGATGTGCCGACGACAAGCGTGGCAGCGAGGGCGGTGAGCGTGATCGTTTTCCTGTTCATGAGCATTCCTTTCAGCGTCTTCTGATGAAGGAAAGCTACGGTTTCGTGCGGCGCCATCCCACTTAAACTTCGGTAAGGCTGCATGAATTTTTGGTAATATACAAAAAGATCAGTTGCTTGTGCGGACTAATGTCTGGAGGAAGCCGGCAAGATCATCGGTCACGTAATCGATGCAGTCCGGCTCCTCGGCGTTTTCGGCCAGTTCCCAAGCCTCCAGCACGGTTGTGCCGAGATTGCGTGGAACGAGCAGAACTGTCTTCATTCCGAGCGCGCGGGGGACCGCAAGATTGCGCGGCAGGTCTTCGAACATTGCCGCGCGTCTGGTGTCGACGCGGTTGAGGGTGGCGAACTTGTCGTAGGTGTTGCCGGCGGGTTTCGGGATGTAGTCGGCCGCGACGATGTCGAAGATGTCGTCGAAGTTCTCGAGGATGCCGAGCGCGCGAGCGGCTGCCTCGGCGTGTTTCACTGTGCCGTTGGTGAATATGAACTTGCGGCCGGGAAGGGCCTCGATCGCACCGCCGAGCGCAGGGTCTGGCAGGATCGCCGAATAGTCGATCGCATGGGCTCTTTCGAGGAAGTCGTTTGGGTCGACGCCATGATGGAGCATCAATCCGGCAAGTGTCGTGCCATGATCGCGATAATACTGCTTCTGCAGCACTCTTGCGGCGTCCGGTTCGAGCTGCAGCAGTTCCGCGACATAGGCGGTCATGTTGCGGTCGATCTGTGCGAACAGGTTGACATGGTGCGGATAGAGGGTGTTGTCGAGGTCGAAGACCCAGTCGCGCACATGCGCGAAATCGGACTTCTCGGGATGCGTGGGGGGTGTGGTCATGGTTTAGCTGTGACACGGATCGCCGCAAAAATAAACGCCGGCGTACCGCTTTTCCCTCCGGGGATATGGCGACCTTGCATGCCCCGTGCTAACGCGGTCGCCATGGAATTCTGGGCCGCCGTCACAATCACTAGCGCATTCCTCCAGAATGTGCGTTCCGCATTACAGAAACACCTCAAGGGGCGAATGGGCACGACCGGGGCGACCTTCGTGCGCTTCGGCTTCGGCGTGCCTTTCGCGCTTGTCTACCTCGGCGTCCTGAACCTCGGTCTCGGGCGACCGTTGCCGGTCCCGAATGGTAGCTTCTGGTTCTGGGCGGTCGTCGGCGCTTTCGCGCAGATTGCCGCGACCTTCTTGCTGGTACATCTTTTCTCCTTCCGGAACTTTGCCGTCGGGACCGCATATTCGCGCACGGAGCCCGCGCAGGCGGCATTGCTCGCACTCGTTTTCTTCGGCGAACGGATCTCCGGGTCGGTGATGATCGCGATCGCCGTCTCCGTGGTCGGCGTCGTGCTGATCTCCGTCGCGCGGACGGAGCTTGCCGCGCGAACGCTTCTGCGAGCCGTCGTCAGCCGGACTGCCTTGGTGGGGCTTCTTTCCGGTCTCTTCTTCGGCGTTTCCGGCATCGCCTATCGTGCTGCCTCATTGTCGCTGGCGCCCAGCCTGCCGGCACCTGATTCGGTCATGCAGGCGGGCTACACGCTGGTAATCGTCATCCTGATGCAGGCATTCTCCATGTTTGTCTGGATGGCTTTGCGCGACCGCGAAGAACTGCGTCGGGTCAGGGAGGCCGCACCGGTAGCCCTTTTGGTCGGCTTCGTCGGTGCGACCGCCTCCTTCGGCTGGTTCACCGCGATGACGCTACAGCAGGTGGCGGTGGTCAAGGCGCTGGCGCAGATCGAGATGCTGTTCACCTTCGCCTCGTCGGTGTTCATCTTTCGGGAGCGGATCACCACTCTCGAATTCGCCGGGTGCCTGTTCGTCGTCCTCGGCGTGCTGATCCTCGTCCTCGGCTGATTTGCCTCCGCCGGTTTCGGGTTGCCAGCCGTTTTCGCCCTTCCTACATTGGGAGGGCAACCCGGGAACGGATCGATGATCGCTGCGGAACCGCTTTTTGCTGAATGGTTCGAGACGCCGCTTGGCGACATGGTCGCGGCGGCGGATGACAGCCATCTGCGCTTTGTCGAATTTCGGGAGGCGGCGGCCCGAGAAAAGACGCTCGCCTCGCTAGAGATGCGGTCACGTCGGCCGGTGGTTTGCGGGCGCAATCGGCTGATCGACCAGATCGGCACGGAACTCGAGGATTACTTTTCCGGCAAGTCGGCGTCTTTTCGCACGCCGCTTGCCCCGGAGGGCTCCGATTTCGAAAAGAACGTCTGGGCCGAACTTCTCAAGGTACCGCTCGGCGAGACCTGCTCCTACGGAGACATCGCCCGCGTGGTCGGTGGTATGGAGACGGTGCGCGCCGTCGGAAAGGCGAACGGAGCCAACCCGATCGCAATCGTCATTCCCTGCCACCGGTGCATAGGCGCCGACGGCTCGCTGACAGGCTATGGCGGCGGACTGTGGCGCAAGAAGTGGCTCCTGCGCCACGAGGGACAGATGCGCCCGATCGGCCTCTTCGCCCTGGGCGAGGCCCAATAGGGCAGAGGATCAGGGAACGATCAGCGTTCCCGCGCCACCTTCCCTAAAGATCTCGAGCAGCACGGAGTGGGCTGTCTTGCCGTTCAGGATGACGACGCCCTGCACGCCGGCATTGATCGCGTCGATGCACGTCTCGACCTTCGGGATCATGCCGCCCGAGATGGTGCCATCCTTTATGAGTGCGCGCGCTTCGGCGACAGACAGTTCCTTGATGAGCTCGCCGTTCTGGTCGAGCACACCCGGCACATCGGTGAGGAAAAGCAGGCGTGTGGCGCGGAGCGCCCCGGCAATGGCGCCGGCGAAGGTGTCGGCGTTGATATTGTAGGTGTGGCCGTCGCGTCCGGGTGCCACCGGTGCGATCACGGGGATCATCTCCGATTTGGCAAGCAGGTCGAGCAGGGTGCGATCGACCTCGACGACTTCTCCGACGAAGCCGAGGTCGAGAACGCGCTCGATATTGGAGTCCGGGTCGGTCACCGTCTTCTTCGCCTTTTCCGCGAAGACCATGTTGCCGTCTTTCCCGCAGAGGCCGATGGCCCATTCGCCGGTCTGGTTGATAAGGGCGACGATCTCCTTGTTGATCGAGCCTGCCAGCACCATTTCGACGATCTCGACCGTCTTCTGGTCGGTGACGCGCAGTCCGCCCTCGAACCGTGATTCGATGCCCATCTTGTTCAGCATCGAGCCGATCTGCGGCCCGCCGCCATGAACCACGATCGGGTTGATGCCCGACTGCTTCAACAGGGCGATATCCTCGGCGAATGCCTTGCCGAGCTCGGGATTGCCCATGGCATGGCCGCCGTATTTCACGACGATCGTCTTGTTTTCGTAGCGCTGCATGAAGGGCAGCGCCTGCGCGAGGAGGCGTGCCTGGATTTCGCTGTCGGAGGCGGTCATGGGACATCCTTTTTGTTGGATCGCGGCCTTTTAGCGCAAGTTCGGGCCCGAGGGAATAATCGCGCGAAAAACTTGGAGTGGCAGTCGTTGCCGACATCGGCTCGCGCGTCGCCGCAGCGCAAGGTGGCAAACCGATTGACAGCCGTGGCGAAGAATTGGATTCTTGCAACGTGCAAGGTAGCGCTCGTGGCCGTGCGTGTTCCGCGTTCGACCGCATTTGGTGCGGTGCGCGGCTCGTACCATGATATGCGAACCCCGAGAACCGATGGATCGATGACGACGCCCGATCAGAGCAAAGGAGACCGGTCCCGCGACGAGGTTCTCGCCGGGGAGTATGTTCTCGGAGTGCTCGGCGCGAACGAACGCGCGAGCGTCGAGGAGCGCCTGCGCCACGACCGGCCCTTCGCGGCGATGGTCCGCCGCTGGGAGCGCAATCTGTCCAGTATCGATCAGGGTTATGGTGCCGAGAGAAGGCGTTCCCCGATTGTTCGTCCGCGTTTCGACGAACCGGCGGGGCTTCCCGTCGACCTTTCGCTTTCAGGGTTCGCCGCAAGTCTCTGGAACTCTCTGAGTCTGTGGCGTTCGCTGGCGTTGGCAGGTTTCGCAGCGCTCGCCGCCTTTGCTGCGGCCGGTGCGGGCTTATGGCCGTTTCGGGTGCCCGAGGACGCCCTGCTTGCGGAACTGACGTCACCGAGCGAAGCTCTGGGCTTGTCGGCGCGGTACGATCGGGCGACCGGCAAAATCAGGCTCTCTCCCGCAACGAACAGGGAGGCCGCGCCGAAATCGCTGGAACTCTGGCTACTGGAGGGCGGAGATCAGGCGCTTTCGCTCGGCGTGCTCCCTGTGGAGGGTGCCGCTGACGTCCTCGTGCCGGCGAAACTGCGTGAGAAGGTCGTCGAAAAAGCCGTGCTCGCTGTCAGTGTGGAACCGTATGGCGGTTCTCTCACCGGCAAGATGACCGGGCCCGTGGTTGCAAAGGGCGTAATTCACGGCCGGCCCTGATGGGAGAGCCGCCGTCTGCCGCCTCAGCTGCGGCGGCCGATGGTATTGAGAATGGCCGAACGCAAGTCGTCCATGCCGCTTCCCTTTTCCGAAGACGTTGCCAGCACCTCCGGGTAGGCGGCCGGCCGCTTGCGGATTTTCTCCACGGTTTCGGTGATCAGCCGCGGGACGCCCGCCTGCTTGATCTTGTCGATCTTGGTAAGGACGATCTGGTAGGACACCGCCGCCTTGTCGAGCAGGTCGAGCACCTCGTCGTCGTTCTTCTTGATGCCGTGCCGGGCGTCAATCAACACATAGACACGCTTCAGTGTCGAACGGCCGCGAAGATAGTCGAAGACGAGCTTGGTCCAGGCGTCGACCTGTTCCTTCGGCGCCTGGGCATAGCCGTAGCCTGGCATGTCGACGAGCGCCATCGGAGGCAAGTCACCCGCCTCGCCGCTATAACCGTCCGGAACGAAGTAGTTGAGTTCCTGAGTGCGACCGGGCGTGTTCGATGTTCGCGCCAGTCCCCTCTGCCCGACCAGCGCGTTGATGAGCGATGACTTGCCGACGTTCGAACGCCCGGCGAAGGCGATCTCCAGCGGACCTTCCGGCGGCAGGAACTTCATGGACGGGACGCCGCGAATGAAGATCCACGGATTGCCGAAGAGCGGCTTTTCGTTTGTCGCAGTGTTCTCGGCCATGGCTTCCGTCTTCATCCTTCCGTCGTAGCGGACTGGCTTCCGGGTTTTGATGTGGGATGTCAAGAAGAAAGGCGGTCCTGGGTCAGTGCCGGTTGGCCTGCTGCCTGCGGAATTCTGCACCGAGATAGGTGATGAGCGCGGCGAGGATGACCAGCCCGCCCCAGATGGCGCGCTCGCTCGGGATCTCGCCGTGAATGACCGCCACCCAGACCGGGGCCAGCATCGTTTCGCCGGTTCCGAGCAGGGCGGCGAGCGCCGAGGGGATCAGTCGCGCGCCGGTCACGAAGAGTGCCATGCCGAGGCCGAGGTTGAAGGTTCCGAACACGAAAAGCAGGGCGAGCTGGTCAAACGGAACGATCAAGGCGCTCGCCTGCATTGCCGAGACCACGCAGGCAATTAGCGCTCCGAGCGAGGCGGCCGGCGTCATGCGCACATTGGTGTAACGGCGGGTGATCACCGTCGTCGCGGCAAAGACGATGGCGATCGTCAGGGCCAGCGCGTCCCCGATCGGCGAAACGGAGCCGGAGAAGGAACCCGAAACCAT
>DATGWU010000303.1:0-13744 GCA_035299345.1 Rhizobium sp. | reverse complement strand
GACGAGCGGCGCCAGAACCGGCAGCAGCGACGGCACGATCATTTCGCGGATCGCCGCCTTGGTCAGCAAGTCGACGGCGCGGCCGTAATCAGGCTTCACGGTACCCTGCATGATACCGGCATTCTCGCGGAACTGCCGGCGGACTTCCTCGACGATCGAGCCGGCCGCGCGGCCGACGGCGGTCATGGCGATGCCGCCGAAGAGATACGGGATGAGGCCGCCGAAGATCAGGCCGGCGACGACGTAAGGGTTCGACAGGCTGAACGAGATGTCACCGATGCCCGCGAAATACGGATAACGGTCGCTGTTGGTCGCGAAGAACTGCAGGTCGTTCGAATAGGCCGCAAAGAGCACCAGCGCACCGAGGCCGGCCGATCCGATCGCATAGCCCTTGGTCACTGCCTTAGTGGTGTTGCCGACCGCATCGAGCGCGTCGGTGGACTTGCGCACTTCGGACGGCAGGCCTGCCATCTCGGCAATGCCGCCGGCATTGTCGGTGACCGGGCCGAAGGCGTCGAGCGCGACGATCATGCCGGCGAGGCCGAGCATGGTCGTCACCGCGATGGCGGTTCCGAACAGGCCGGCGAGCTGGTAGGTCGCCACGATCCCGCCGACGATGACGATCGCCGGCAACGCCGTCGATTCGAGCGATACGGCCAGTCCCTGGATGACGTTGGTGCCGTGGCCGGTGACGGAGGCCTGGGCGATCGAGTTCACCGGACGCTTGTTCGTGCCGGTATAGTATTCGGTGATCACCACGATGAGGGCCGTGACGACGAGACCGAGAATGCCGCAGATGAAGAGGTTCCATCCGGTGACATCGGCGCCGGCGACCGTGCCGATCGTGCCCCAGCCGATGGTGAGCGACGTCGCCGCGCCGAGCCCGAGGATCGAGAGGAGCCCGGTGACGATCAGTCCCTTGTAGAGCGCACCCATGATCGAGCCGTTCACACCGAGCTTCACGAAGAAGGTACCGATGATCGAGGTGATGATGCAGGCACCGCAGATCGCGAGCGGATAGATCATCGCCGTTTCGAGCGCCGGAGTGCCGGCGAAGAAGATCGCTGCGAGCACCATGGTGGCGACGACGGAGACCGCATAGGTCTCGAAGAGGTCGGCCGCCATGCCGGCGCAGTCGCCGACATTGTCGCCGACATTGTCGGCGATCGTTGCCGGATTGCGCGGATCGTCCTCCGGAATGCCGGCTTCCACCTTGCCGACGAGGTCGCCGCCGACATCCGCACCCTTGGTGAAGATACCGCCGCCGAGACGGGCGAAGATCGAGATGAGCGAGGCGCCGAAGCCGAGAGCGACCAGCGAGTCGATGGCCTCGCGGGAGCCCGGCTCATGGCCGAGCACCGCCGTCAGGATGTAGAAGTAGATGGAGACGCCGAGAAGCGCGAGGCCGGCAACCAGCATGCCGGTGATCGCACCAGACTTGAAGGCGATGTCGAGGCCTGCGGAAAGGCTGCCCGATGCAGCCTGCGCGGTACGGACGTTGGCGCGCACCGACACATGCATGCCGATGAAGCCCGCCGCGCCCGACAGGACCGCCCCGATGAGGAAGCCGACGGCAGCGGTTCCCGAGAGCAGCAGCCACGTGCCGACGAACACCACAGCCCCCACCGCGGCGATCGTCATGTACTGACGCGCGAGATAGGCCTGCGCCCCCTCGCGGATGAAGCCCGCGATTTCCTGCATACGCGTATTGCCCTGGTCGGCGGCAAGCACCGAGCGCGTCGCCCAGATCGCATAGGCGATTGAGAGCAATCCGCATAGAATAACGCCTACAAGTACTGTCATTCGCAATACCTCCAAATTCGCCCGGACGCACTGTCGCGCCGCGCGGTCCCTTCGCCAGACTCAAGCCCCTCCTCAGAAGCTGATCGGCCCGGACGCGAGATTGCGTGGAGGATCGAATGGCGTCAAGAGCCGCATTTGGCGGTCGACGCGATGGAAACAGGCGAAATGTCGCGGTTTTTTCAGGCGCTTGGGCGCGCGGCCCGCATCTGCAACAGCACCAGCACCAGGCAGACGATGGTAACCGGCCAGATGACAAGGTTCATGACAGACCAGCCATAGGCGGTGAAGACCTTGCCCGACGAAAACGAAGAGAGCGCCACCAGCCCGAACAGGATGATGTCATGGAAACCCTGGACCTTGTCAGCCTCCTGCGGGCGGTAGCTGGATGCGACGATCGCTGTCGCGCCGATGAAGCCGAAGTTCCAGCCGATGCCGAGCAGCACCAGCGCGCCCCAGAAGTTCCAGAGCTCGACGCCCATATGGGCGACGACGGCGCAGGCCATCAGGATCAGAAGTCCGGCGATGACCACCTTCTCCGTGCCGAAACGCGAGATCAGCACACCGGTGAAGAAGCTCGGCGCGAACATCGCGATCACGTGCCACTGGATGCCGAGGGTGGCGAGATCGGAAGAAAAGCCGCAGCCGACCACCATGGCGAGCGGTGCGCCCGTCATCATGAAGGTCATCAGCGCATAGGAACTGACGCCGCAGATCATGCCGGTGATGAAGCGTTGCGTCATCACGATCTCGCGGAGCGGGCGCGCGGGCGTGCCGTCGGTGCCGGTGCGGCCGTTCATGGCCGGCAGATTCAGGAAGGAGAGAACCCCGATCGCGGCGAGCATCAGCGGCACCATGGCCGTGAAGGCGCCGGCGAAGGTAACCGGGGCGAAATAGTCCTTCATCCAGATCGCAAGCTGCGGGCCGACGATCGCCGAAATGATCCCTCCGGCGAGAATCCAGGAAATCGCCTTGCCCTTGTAGAAGGTCGGCGAGGCATCTGCTGCGGCAAAGCGGATCTTCTGGGTGAAGCCGCCGGAAAGGCCGATCAGCAGCAGGCCGAAGGCGAAGAGCCAGAAATCGGAGCGGAACAGCGCGAGCGTCGCGACGGTGCCGCCGACGGCACCCATGAGCGCCCCGAACATGAAACTCGTCCTGCGGCCGAGGAAACGCGAGGCCAGGGCCACCACGATGGCGCCGATGGCGACGCCGATGTTGAAACCGGTGAGCGGAGCCGTCGCGAGCGACTTGTCGGCGCCGAGGAGCTGGAAGCCGGCCAGACCGCCGACGGAGAAGCTCAAGGGCGCGGCCGAGCCGAGAATCGACTGGGCGGCCGTGAGGATGAAGACATTGCGCTTGGCTGAACTCAGCTGCGCCTCAAGACCGCCTGCTTCGACAGCGCTCATTCAAGACTCCTATCGCCTGTTCTTCACTTTCCGGCGGGTCCGCGAACCTGCTTGGCGATGCGATCGAGGACGGCATTGACGAGCTTCGGCTCCTCCCCTTCGAAGAAGGCGCGGGCAATCTCCACGTATTCCGTGGCGATGACGGCGACGGGAACGTCCTTGCGCTCCAGAAGCTCGAAGGTGCCGGCGCGAAGGATGGCGCGGACGGTGCTGTCGATGCGCGACAGCGGCCAGTCGTCCTGGAGTGCGTTGCTGATCAGCGGGTCGATCTTGGTCTGGTCGCGCACGACGCCGGAAACGATCGAGCGGAACCACGAAGGATCGGCCTTCACGTAGGTCTCGCCGTCGATTTCCTGTCCCAGCCGATGGGCTTCGTATTCGGCGACGACTTCGAGCACGCCGGAGCCGGCGATGTCCATCTGGTAGAGCGCCTGCACGGCCGCGAGGCGTGCGGCACCCCGCTGGTTAGCAACCTTGATCGTCGGCTGCTGCTTCTCGTCCTTGCCCATCGGTCAGCCACCCAGTTTCTGCTTGAGCGCGATCATCGTCAGCGCGGCACGAGCGGCGAAGCCGCCCTTGTCCATCTCCGAACGACGGGCCCGCGCCCAGGCCTGCGCCTCGTTCTCGACGGTCAGGATGCCGTTGCCGATCGGCAGCGATTCCGAGACCGCCAGGTCCATCAGTGCCCGGGAGGATTCGTTGGAGACGATATCGAAGTGGTAGGTCTCGCCGCGGATCACCATTCCGAGCGCGACGAAGCCGTCATATTCCGTGCCGCCGGCATCGGCGCCGTCGAGTGCCATGGCAATCGCCGCCGGGATCTCCAGCGCGCCGGGAACGGTTACGACGTCATAGGTCGCGCCCGCATCGCCGAGCGCCGCCTTCGCTCCGTCGAGCAACGCGTCCGACATATCGTCGTAGAAACGGGCTTCTACGATCAGAAGATGGGGAGCCGATTGCGTCTGTGGCATGGGTAAGATCCTGGAAACGGGGAAAATCGGGCGCGGCCCGAACAGATCGCGGTCAAACCATGCCGGCCCGCCATTGGCAAGTGTTTTTAGGCCGGCCTTCGCGCAAATGGCAGGCAACGACGCTGGCACGGACGGCGGAGGAGTCCCGCAAGGAGGCGATTTGATGGCATCGCGCATTACGATTGTTTAATCGAATTCAACGGCTTAGTGATTTGAACTTGATCAGGGAGCGGCTCATATCTCTCTTCGTGAGCGCCACGGAAACCCTCCCGTTCCGCTGACTTCATCAAAGGAGAAAAGTCATGAACCGCTTTACCAAGATTGCCTCCGCCAGCCTGTTTGCCACGCTTTCCGTCGCCGGTTACAGCTATGCCGCGACACCGAGCGGTGTCGACGAAGCCGTCCGCTCCACGGCAAACCCCGCGTTCAACGTGGTCGAACTGTCGTCGCTCGGCCATCGCAGCCCGATCCTCGCGGAATACAAGGACGTGAGCCCCACCTCCATGTCAGTCCGGGACCTGCAGGCGGCGATCGAGTCGAACCGCAGCCTCAGCCGGCAACTGACCGCCGATAACGTCGAGATCGGCAACATCGTCGGCGCCGAACGAGCCGCCGACGGCAGCTTCGTCTTCTATCTCCGCTGAGCCCCTTGCGGCTGGATCGAAGGCGCCTCGCGGGGTTTCCCGCGGGGCGTCCGCGCGTCTCGGCCTATCCCGCAGAAACGCCGGCGTCAGCTGGCAGAAACGGAGCCGGCTGTCCGGTCGGGGAATTCAGCAAGCCGCGCCGCATAGCGCGCCATGGTATCGACCTCGAAGTTCACCTTGTCGCCGGCCTTGCGTTCGCCCCAGGTGGTGACCTCCAGCGTGTGGCGGATCAGCAGGATGTCGAAATCGGCGCCGTCCACCGCGTTGACGGTGAGCGAGGTGCCGTCGAGCGCCACCGAACCTTTCGGCGCGACGAAACGGGCAAGATGCTCCGGCACCCGTAGGCGGATGCGAACGGCATCGCCCTCCGGTGCCACGGAGAGGATCTCGGCGGTGCCGTCGACATGACCCGAAACGATGTGACCGCCGAGCTCGTCGCCGATCTTCAGCGCCCGCTCGAGATTGACGCGCGTCCCCTTCGTCCAGCTGCCGATGGTGGTAAGCCGCAACGCCTCTTCCCAGGCCTCGACCTCGTACCAGCGCGCATTGCTGCCGTGGTCCGGCAGGGCGGTGACGGTGAGGCAGGTGCCGGCATGGGCGATCGACGCCCCCATGTCGATGGTCGCCGAGTCGTAGCTGGTGGCGATCCGGAGCCGGATGCCCTCCTTCAGCGGCGTGACAGACTCGACGGTGCCAATATCGGTGACGATGCCGGTGAACATCAGATCCCTCTCTCGTAGTCGTCGAAACGGTCGGCGCCGAAGACTGCCGACCGCACGTGCTTGAAACCTTCCGGTATATGGTCGGTGTCGACCGGTGCGGCAATACTGTCCGGACCGATCTCGCCTGGTCCGTGGAACAACAGGATGCGATCGACCAGCCCCGCGTCGAGGAAAGCCCTCGCGGTCTTCGCGCCGCCCTCGACGAGGACGGAGGAAATGCCGCGCGAGACGAGCGCGAAGAGGAGGTTGTCGAGATCGTCTGCCTCGACCACTTCGACGCCTTGGGCTTCGAGCGTTGCGCGGCGGGCACGCAGGGCTTCCGCGGCCGGGCCATGCGGCCCTTCGGCGGCGACCGCAATCACCGGCACATGTCGTGCCGACCGCACGAGCTTCGAGGTGAGCGGCAGGTCGAGGTTGCGGTCGAGGACGACGCGAACCGGCGAATAGCGTTCAAGGCCGGGCAAGCGGACGGTCAGCTCCGGGTCGTCGCCGAGCGCCGTGCCGATGCCGACGAGGATGGCGTCCGTCTCTGCCCTCAGGAGATGCACCTGCTCGCGCGACTCGGGCCCGGTGATGGCGATCTGCCCCTCGCCTTCCCGGCCGATCATACCGTCGGACGATATGGCAAGCTTCAGAATCACTTGCGGACGTTTCTTGATCTGTCGAGTGAGGTAGGCGGCAAGCGCCCTGCGCCCTTCCTCCTCGAGAATACCGGTGATCACCTCGATGCCGGCTTCCCCGAGGATCTTCACGCCGCGTCCGGAGACGCGGGGGTCGGGATCAAGCACGGAAATGACCACGCGGGCGATGCCGGCGGCGACGATCGCGTTGGCGCAGGGCGGCGTCCGGCCGTAGTGCGAACACGGTTCGAGGGTCACATAAGCGGTCGCGCCGCTCGCCTTCTCGCCAGCCTCGGCCAGCGCCTGCGTTTCGGCATGGGGGCGCCCGCCCTCGGCCGTCACGCCGCGGCCGACGATTTCACCGTCCTTGACGATCAGACAGCCGACGGAGGGATTTGTGGAGGTTCGTCCCAGATGCGTGAGCGCGAGACGCAGCGCCGCTTCCATAAACCGCCGGTCGTCGGAAGCGGCGTCCACGGTTCACTCCATCCCGTGGTCGCGGGAGATCTTGGCGTTGATTTCGGCGATCACGTGCTCGAAATCCTCGGCATGCGAAAAGTCGCGATAGACCGAGGCGTAGCGGACGAAGCCAACGTCATCGAGGCTCTTCAGCGCCTCGAGAACCTGCAGGCCGATTTCCTCCGACGAGATTTCCGTCTCGCCGGAACTCTCGAGGCGCCGAACGATGCCGGAAACGGCCCGTTCGATGCGCTCGTTGTCGACCGGGCGCTTTCTGAGCGCAATCTGGAAGGAGCGCACGAGCTTGTTGCGGTCGAACGGAACCTTGCGGCCGGTCTTCTTGACCACCGTCAGCTCACGCAGCTGCACCCGCTCGAAGGTGGTGAAGCGGCCGCCGCAATCCGGGCAGATGCGGCGCCGACGGATGGAAGTGTTGTCCTCCGCCGGCCGCGAGTCCTTGACCTGGGTCTCGTCCGATCCGCAGAAAGGGCAGCGCATCCGCTCTCCTTACATGTAGGGGTACATCGGGAAGCGGCCGGTGAGGGCCACGACCTTCTCGCGGACGGAAGCCTCGACGCCGGCATTGCCCTCGTCGGAGTTGGCAACCTTCAGGCCGTCGAGAACCTCGATGATCAGATTGCCGATCTCGCGGAACTCGGCTTCCTTGAAGCCGCGGGTGGTGCCGGCCGGCGTGCCGAGACGAACGCCCGAGGTGACGAAGGGCTTTTCCGGATCGAAGGGAATGCCGTTCTTGTTGCAAGTGACGTAGGCACGACCGAGGGCCGCCTCAGCGCGCTTGCCAGTGGCGTTCTTCTTCCGAAGATCGACCAGCATCAGGTGGTTGTCGGTGCCGCCCGAAACGATGTCGACGCCGCCGGCCATCAGCGTGTCGGCCAGAGCCTTCGCGTTCTTGACGATCTGTGCGGCGTAGTCCTGGAACTCCGGCTTCAGCGCTTCGCCGAGCGCGACCGCCTTGGCGGCAATGACGTGCATCAGCGGGCCGCCCTGCAGGCCGGGGAAGACGGCCGAGTTGATCTTCTTCGCGATATCCTCGTCATTGGTCAGCACCATGCCACCGCGCGGGCCGCGCAGCGACTTATGGGTCGTGGTGGTCGCGACGTGGCAGTGCGGGAACGGCGACGGATGCTGGCCACCGGCGACGAGACCGGCGATGTGGGCCATGTCGACCATCAGCCAGGCGCCGACTTCATCGGCGATCTCGCGGAAGCGCTTCCAGTCCCAGATGCGGGAATAGGCGGTGCCGCCGGCGATGATCAGCTTCGGCTTGTGCTTGCGGGCCTTCTCGGCGACGTCGTCCATGTCGAGCAGATGGTCGCCTTCGCGCACGCCGTAGGAGACGACGTTGAACCACTTGCCGGACATGTTGACCGGCGAGCCGTGGGTCAGGTGTCCCCCGGAATTGAGGTCGAGGCCCATGAAGGTGTCGCCCGGCTGCAGGAGCGCCAGGAACACTGCCTGGTTCATCTGCGAACCGGAATTCGGCTGGACGTTGGCGAAGTTGACGCCGAAGAGCTTCTTGGCGCGCTCGATCGCCAGTTCCTCGGCGATGTCGACATACTGGCAACCGCCGTAGTAGCGCTTGCCCGGATAACCCTCGGCATACTTGTTCGTCATGATCGAACCCTGCGCCTCGAGCACGGCCCGCGAGACGATGTTCTCGGAGGCGATCAGCTCGATCTCATGGCGCTGGCGACCCAGTTCCTTCTCGATCGCGCCAAAGATTTCGGGATCGACCTCGGCGAGCGGGCGGGAGAAGAAGGCATCGGTGTTCGACATAGTAGAGGGCTCCTGAACGGGTTGATGCCAAGGGGTCTTAGCCTCCCGCAGGACCGAGGGCAATACGGCTTACGACATTTGAGCATCAAAGAGCGATAAGGCCCCGCGCGGACGAAAAAAGCCGCGCCCGGAGAGGCGCGGCTTCAAAGGAGAGCGGCAAATGCCCTTATTGCTGCGGCACGAGGTCGTCGTCGACGGAGATCGAGCCGGCGACCTGTTCGACGCCAATATTGGTGTCGAGCGCGAGCTGGACGTTACCGTCGAGCTGGTAGATGTCGTCGCGGAACTGGACGACGTTGTCCTTTGCCGACCAGGCGGTCAGGTACACCCAGTGAACGCCGACGTCATCGCTGACCGGGATCGGGGTGTTGACGCGCGACGTGATGACCTGCTCGATCTGTTGGCGGCTCCAGCCGGGGGTGTATTTCAGCACCCAGACGATGAGGTCGCGGACGTTCTGCACGCGCACACAGCCCGAGGATTCGAACCGCATGAGCTTGTTGAACAGCCCCTGGGTCGGCGTATCGTGCATATAGACCGCTTCCGGGCTCGGGAAGTTGATCTTCGTTGCCGACATCGCGTTGATCTTGCCCGGGTCCTGACGGAACATCAGGTTCGGTGCCTTGGGAGCGAACCAGTCGACCGTTTCCGGCGCCACCTCGTTGCCGTTGCCGTCGATCAGGCGGATGCTGTTGCGCGCCAGATAGGTCGGGTCCTTCTGCATCAGCGGCACGATGTCCTTCTCGACGATCGAACGCGGTGCGGTCCAGTAGGGATTGAGGATGATGTCGGAGACCTTGGAGCTCACCAGCGGCGACGGACGGCTGATGCGGCCGACGATTGCGGTGTTGCGGAGCGCCACGCGGTCGTTCTCGACAGCCTCGACATAGGCGGCCGGAATATTGACCATGATGTAGCGGGCTTCGAGCTGCTTGCTGACGATGTCCTGCAGGCGCTGCAGGTTGACGTTCAACTGCATCAGGCGGGTATCGGCAGGGACGTTGAGCGCCTTCAGGGAGAACTCGCCGAGAACGCCGTCGTCCGGCAGGCCGTGACGGGCCTGGAAACGCTTCACGGCGCCGTCGACATAGGTATCAAAGGAGTCGGACAGACCGGCCGAACGCGGCAGGTCGCCGGAAATCATCAGGCGCTGACGCAGCGTCTGGACCGACGGATCGATGACGCCGAGCTTCAGCTTGACACCCGGATTGACCTGCGGCCAGCCGCCGTTGGCGACGATGGCCTGGTAGTTGGCGATCGCCTGCTGCACATGCATGACGTTGCTGGGGCTTAGGACCGGCGTATTCGACACGACGTTGGCATTTGCACGCGAGACCTGCGCGTCGAACTGGTCGTCCCAGTTCCCGCGGCGCGGCGCATTGATGACGTCGTCGATCGCCGTCTGCGCTGCCGCCTGCCCGGCGATCACGGCAGCACCGGCAACGGCGGCGCCACGCAGCAGAGCACGACGCGACATGGCAAGATTTGCAGGCTTATTCGACATATTCCCTACCATTTTCCCAAAAAGGACAGACAGCCAGCCTATACACAGGCATGGTTAACAAACGCGCACGCGTCTTGCCGGTACCCCGGAAACCGCCCATCCGAGCGGGAGGGCCACGCGGCGTTTTCTCTTCCCCGGCGCTCCCATATCAATATGGCCAATTCGTGTCACCGGTGGCCATTCACGAATGCGTGTCGCGCCGCGCTGTTCAACGCACGCAGGCGCCGTGGCGGGCAAATTGCCGCGCCGGGCGCCTCGTCGTGCGACTGCATGACTGGAGGAAAATGCAGTACCTCGAAATGCCCCGGTGGATCAGAGGCGGTAGAGGATCTGGTCGTTCCAGAAGCGATCGAGGCGCTGCAGGAGCTTGTTCATCTGGGTGAATTCGTCCGAACCGATGCCGCCGACCTTCTGGATCGAGCCGATGTGGCGCTCGTAGAGACGGGCGACGGTCTCGGCGACTTCCTGCCCCGTTTCGGTCAGGCTGATACGGACCGAGCGACGGTCGATGCGCGAGCGCTGGTGATTGATGAAGCCCAGGTCGACCAGCTTCTTGACGTTGTACGACACGTTCGAGCCGAGATAGTAACCCCGCGAGCGCAGCTCGCCGGCGGTCAGCTCCGAATTGCCGATGTTGAAGAGAAGGAGGGCCTGGACGGCGTTGACGTCCGAGCGACCCTGACGGTCGAACTCGTCCTTGATGACGTCCAGAAGGCGGCGATGCAGCCGCTCGACCAGGTGGAGCGATTCCAGATAGAGCGAGCGGATTGCATCGTCATGCGGGGCGTGTGTTGCCGGCTGCGGCTTGAGTTTCGTGTTCATGTCGATCTGCCTCACTGTTTGTCTGGCGGCTTTTGGTTTTCTTCCCGCCTTGTGAGAGACACTATCGAATGCGCCTAAAATTCTATTTAAAATGCAGGCTTAACAGGAGCTTACCGAAAGCCGACCGTCGATCAGGGTAAATCAACCCTTATCTCCTGCGCCTTGCGGCGCTGTTCCAGCCACAGCGCGGCGCGGAACGCGAGGTAGACGACGACCACGGCCGAATGCATGGGAACGACGAGGCTGTTGCCGCCGTAGACGCTGCTCCAGATACCGTACATCAGTATCTGGGTACCCGCGGCGAAGACCCAGATCACCGGCCCCCAGGAGACGGCGAGCCAGAGTCCGAGGGCAGCCACGGGAAAGACGACCGCGAGGCTGCTGGCGGCGACTTTCCACGGCAGGTTCAGGAGATCGAAGCGGGCGCTGCCGCCGAACGAATAGCCGACGAGCATCGCCCAGTATTGAAGGCCGAACCACAGGCAGGAGACCGCGACCAACCGGAGGAAGGTCACGAACAATGTCTCCGTCAGGCTGCGTTTCGGCACGTGCGGCGAATCAGCTTCCATCCGCAAAACATAGGCGGACGCCGGAGCTGCCGCCAGCAACTTCCGGTGAAAAGGCGGCGACTGCCGGCCTTCGCCCACAGCGCGTCGGTCGAAGTGGCGACGTCCGGAGGGGCTGCGACGACGTTTACTTTTGCACGGCTCCGGTCTCGTGCTATGCAGCCGGCGGTTTGAGCCATCAAGCGAGGACGAGTGCCATGACGCAGGACAAAACCCACCGTGTCGACGAGATCACCGGTCACCGGCGGATGCGACGCAACCGCAAGGCCGACTGGACGCGACGGCTGGTGCTCGAGAACCGGCTGACCGTCGACGACCTGATCTGGCCGATCTTCATCATTCCCGGCACCGGCATCGTCGAACCGATTGCCGCGATGCCCGGCGTCAACCGCATGACCGTCGACAAGGCGGTGGAAGCGGCGAAGGAAGCGGCCGATCTCGGCATCCCGGCACTCGCCACCTTTCCCAATGTCGAGATGGAGCTGCGTGACCAGACCGGCTCGCAGATCCTCGTGGCCGACAATCTCATCAACCGCGCCACCGCGGCGATCAAGAAGGCGGTTCCGAACATCGGCATCATCACCGATGTCGCGCTCGACCCCTTCACCAGCCACGGCCATGACGGCATCCTGCGCGACGGCGAGATCGTCAACGACGAGACGGTCGACCAGATCGTCAGGGCCGCCGTACTGCAGGCCGATGCCGGCTCCGACATCATCGCCCCTTCCGATATGATGGACGGCCGCATCGGCGCGATCCGCCGCGGTCTCGACGCCGCCGGCCACCAGTCGGTCGGCATCATGGCCTATGCGACGAAATTCGCCTCCTGCTATTACGGCCCCTACCGCGAGGCGATCTCGACCGGCGGCCTGCTGAAGGGCGACAAGAAGAGCTACTACATCGATCCCGCCAACGGCACGGAAGCGATGCGCGATGCGGCCCTCGACGTCGAGGAAGGCGCCGACATGCTGATGGTGAAGCCCGGCCTGCCCTATCTCGACGTCTGCTGGCGGATGAAGGAAGCCTTCGGCCTACCGGTCTTCGCCTATCAGGTTTCCGGCGAATACGCACAGATCAAGGCAGCCGCGATGAACGGCTGGCTCGACGAAGACAAGGCGATGATGGAAACGCTCCTCTGTTTCAAGCGGGCGGGCTGCGACGGCATCCTCACCTATTTTGCGATGGATGTCGCAAGAAAGCTTGCGAAATAAAGGCGATACCCTTGCCCGGGCGGATTGCCAACGTCCGCCCGGCACCCCATATGCGTCTTCAAACAAAAGGAGCGCATGTCATGACCTACAATCCCAATCCGCTCTATGCGGCCCCCGACGACTGGCGGGCCTATAGCGGGGTCCTGTCGCGGCGCGTGTTCGCCTTCATCGTCGACTACCTGATCATCGCGCTCCTGTGGATCCCGGCGGCCGTGCTCGTTTTCTTCGTCGGTATCCTGACGCTCGGCCTCGGCTTCCTGCTCTATCCGATCCTGTTCTTCATCGTCGCCGGCCTCTATTTCGGCATCTCGCTGGCGGGACCGTTCCAGGCAACCCCCGGCATGCGTGCGATGGGCATCGCCATGGTCCGGCTCGACGGACGCAAGATCGACTTCGTCACCGCGATCGCGCATCTCGCGCTCTTCTGGATCCTGAACTCGGTGCTGACGCCGCTGATCCTGCTTGCCGGCCTCTTCACCGAACGGTCGCGTCTGGTCCACGATTTCCTCGTCGGCACCGCCACCATCCGCACCGCCTGACACGGCCGGGACGTTGCGGGCAGGCGCATATGACACCTGCCCAAGGCCACGCCGGCGCAAGAATATTTCCTGGACCTCGCGACATTTGAAACGCTAGGACTGTTCCGCTTGCCCTTGGATCGACATAAAGGGCCGTGCCCGGACCGCCCGATCCGGCCGGCCCCTGCAGCGGAACCATTGAATGCCGGATTTCCATCTCGTCGCCACCTTCGTCGTCATCCTCGCCACGATCGTCGCCTTCGCAAGCGACCGCTATTCGGTCGAGGCGGTCTCGCTCGGTTCGCTCGCCAGCCTTCTCGCCATCTTCGGAGCCTTTCCGATGCGCAGCCCGGACGGAAGCGTGCTCGGGCCCGACGCACTGCTTGCGGGCTTCGGCGACCCGGCGCTTGCCACCGTCATCGCCCTCCTGATCGTCGGCCAGGGCCTCTTCGCGACGGATGCCCTTGAGCGCCCCGCCCGTATTCTCGGCAATCTCGGCGCCAACCGGCCGTGGCTCACCATCACCATCATCCTCGGCGTGACCGGCACCACCAGCGCCTTTCTCAACAACACGCCGGTGGTGGTCATCTTCATTCCGATCCTGACGGTGGTCGCGGCGCAGCAGCGGGTACCAAACTACAAGATCTTCATGCCGCTCTCCTTCATCACCATCCTCGGCGGGATGACGACGGTCATCGGCTCTT
>DATGWU010000302.1:0-5304 GCA_035299345.1 Rhizobium sp. | reverse complement strand
CGTCTTCGCGACGGCATCCGCATGGGTGTCGCGAACTCGATCCTCGTGAAGGTGAACCAGATCGGCTCGCTCTCCGAAACCCTCGACGCCGTGGAGACGGCCCACAAGGCCCGCTACACCGCCGTCATGTCGCACCGTTCGGGCGAAACCGAAGACTCGACGATTGCCGATCTCGCGGTTGCCACCAACTGCGGACAGATCAAGACCGGCTCGCTCGCCCGTTCGGATCGGCTCGCCAAGTACAACCAGCTGATCCGCATCGAGGAAATGTTGGGTCCGCAGGCCCGCTACGCCGGCTCGTCGATCCTGCGCGGCTGACACCCGGAAATCTTTAGCGGCCCGCGCCTCCGGAAGGGGGCGCGGGCCTATTTTTTTGCGCGTGTCCGTTATGGTCAACGATCGATTAAGCAATCGCCGCTAGTTTGATCCGAAATCGTTTTGCGTATCAGGGCGTCGCTCCATGTGGACCAGGCAGCACAAGAACCGGAAACTCGGACGTTTCGTCCTTCCACTCGTGACCGTCGCATTCCTTTCCTATTTCGGTTATCATTCGATCCACGGCGAGCGCGGCCTTATCGCGGCGCAGGAATTCGAGAAGCTTCGGTTCCAGCGGAGTGCCGAACTGGCCGAACTCGTTTCGCGCCGCAAATCGCTCGAGCGGCAGGTTGAATTCCTGAGCGATGGATCGCTCGTACGCGACATGATCGATGAGAAGGCGCGCTACCAGCTCAACGTGTCGCGTCCCGATGAAATTGTGATTTTCAATAATCGCTTGGATTAACCGAAAGCCGGTTAATCGCTGATAATAATTATATTTCAATGTGATGTCGTGAATGCGAGCTATGCATTTATGGCATTGCGGCCGCGCGGTTTCTTGCCTATCCTTCGCGCCGACGTAAATTCGACAAAACTTAGGGAGGGACGAATGGCGCCGCGAAAACCTGCGACCGCGAGCGGTCGCAAGCCGACGACCAAGTCTGCCGCAAAGAAAGAATTGACTCAGGGGCTGGTTGCGGAGTTCGACCGCCAGAGTGAGCTTGACGCCTATCGCGAAATGCTCCTCATCCGCCGCTTCGAAGAAAAGGCCGGCCAGCTTTACGGCATGGGCTTCATCGGCGGCTTCTGTCACCTCTATATCGGCCAAGAGGCCGTCGTCGTCGGCGTCCAGATGGCGCTGAAGGAAGGCGACCAGGTCATTACCGGCTATCGTGACCACGGCCACATGCTGGCTTGCGGCATGAGCGCACGCGGCGTCATGGCCGAACTCACCGGCCGCCGCGGCGGGTTGTCCAAGGGCAAGGGCGGCTCGATGCACATGTTCTCCAAGGAGAAGAACTTCTACGGCGGTCACGGCATCGTCGGTGCGCAGGTGTCGCTCGGCACCGGTCTCGCCTTTGCCAACAAGTACCGCGAGAACGGCAATATCTCGGTTGCCTATTTCGGTGACGGCGCTGCCAACCAGGGCCAGGTCTACGAAAGCTTCAACATGGCGCAGCTCTGGAAGCTGCCGGTGATCTACGTGATCGAGAACAACCGTTACGCCATGGGCACTGCGGTTTCGCGTGCTTCCGCGCAGACCGATTTCTCCCAGCGCGGTGTCTCCTTCGGCATCCCCGGCATCCAGGTCGACGGCATGGATGTCCGTGCCGTCAAGGCAGCGGCCGAGCAGGCTGCCGCCCATACCCGCTCCGGCAAGGGGCCGGTCATCCTCGAAATGCTGACCTACCGCTATCGCGGTCACTCGATGTCCGACCCGGCGAAGTACCGCTCGAAGGACGAGGTGCAGAAGATGCGTTCCGAACACGACCCGATCGAGCAGGTGAAGAACCGGCTCATGGAAAAGGGTTGGGCGAGCGAGGACGAACTGAAGGCGATCGACAAGGACGTCCGCGACATCGTTGCAGACAGTGCCGATTTCGCCCAGTCCGATCCGGAGCCGGATGTATCCGAGCTCTACACCGATATCCTGTTGTGAGTGGGGAGGGTTAGCCCATGTCAGTCAATATCCTCATGCCCGCCCTGTCTCCGACGATGGAAGAGGGCACGCTTTCCAAATGGCTCAAGAAGGAGGGCGACAAGGTCTCCTCCGGTGACGTGATCGCCGAAATCGAAACCGATAAGGCGACGATGGAAGTGGAAGCCGTCGACGAAGGCGTGATCGGCAAGATCCTCGTCGACGCCGGCACCGAGAACGTCAAGGTCAACACGCCGATCGCCATCCTGCTGCAGGAAGGTGAAAGCGCTGCCGATCTCGCCGCTGCGCCGAAGGCCGTGGCCGCACCTCAGGCGGCTGCGCCGCAGGTCGAGCAGGCGGAACAGCCGACCGAAACCGGTTCCGCGTCTGCGCCCGTTCCGGCACAGCCCGTCGTCGCCGCCGATCCGGACGTGCCTGCCGGCACCGAAATGGTCACGATGACGGTGCGTGAGGCGCTACGCGAGGCCATGGCCGAGGAAATGCGCTTCAACCCGGACGTCTTCGTCATGGGCGAGGAGGTCGCGGAATACCAGGGCGCCTACAAGATCACGCAAGGCCTCCTGCAGGAATTCGGGCCGAAGCGTGTCGTTGATACGCCGATCACCGAGCATGGCTTTGCCGGCGTCGGCGTCGGTGCCGCCATGGCAGGCCTGCGGCCGATCGTCGAGTTCATGACCTTCAACTTCGCCATGCAGGCGATCGACCAGATCATCAACTCTGCCGCCAAGACGCTCTACATGTCGGGCGGCCAGATGGGCGCGCCGATCGTCTTCCGCGGCCCGAACGGGGCTGCAGCCCGCGTTGGCGCCCAGCACAGCCAGGATTATGCCGCCTGGTACAGCCAGATCCCCGGCCTCAAGGTCGTCATGCCGTATACGGCGGCCGACGCGAAGGGTCTCCTCAAGGCTGCGATCCGTGACCCGAACCCGGTGATCTTCCTCGAAAACGAAATCCTCTACGGCCACTCGTTCGAGGTGCCGAAGCTTGATGATTTCGTCCTGCCGATCGGCAAGGCACGCATCCACAAGACCGGCAAGGACGCGACCGTCGTCTCCTTCGGCATCGGCATGACCTATGCGGTCAAGGCCGCCGAGGAACTGGCGAAGGAAGGCATCGACGTCGAGCTCATCGACCTGCGCACCATCCGCCCGATGGACATTCCGACCGTCATCGAGTCGGTGAAGAAGACCGGTCGCCTGGTCACCGTCGAGGAAGGCTATCCGCAGTCCTCCGTCGGCACCGAGATCGCGACCCGCGTCATGCAGCAGGCCTTTGATTACCTCGACGCGCCGATCCTGACGGTCGCCGGCAAGGACGTGCCGATGCCCTACGCCGCCAACCTCGAGAAGCTCGCGCTTCCGAACGTCGGCGAGGTCGTCCAGGCGGTCAAGATCGTCTGCTACAAGTAACGGGAGGGCTTGGAAATGCCGATCAATATCACCATGCCGGCCCTCTCCCCGACGATGGAAGAGGGCAATCTTTCCAAATGGCTGGTCAAGGAAGGCGACAAGGTCAAGTCCGGTGATGTGATCGCCGAGATCGAGACCGACAAGGCGACGATGGAAGTCGAGGCCGTCGATGAAGGTACCGTGGCGAAGATCATCGTCCCGGCCGGCACCGAGGGTGTCAAGGTCAATGCGCTGATCGCGATCCTCGCCGGCGAAGGCGAAGATGTGAGCGCGGCTGCGGCAGGCGGCGCTACTGCGGCACCAGCGCCGAAGGCCGAGGCAGCTCCGGCGGCGACGCCGGCCGCCGTTCCGGTCACCGACAAGGCGCCGGCAGCCTCCACGCCGGCTCCCGTCGCGGCAAGTGGCGACCGCGTCTTCTCCTCGCCGCTCGCCCGTCGTCTCGCCAAGGAAGCGGGTATCGACCTTTCGGCCGTTTCCGGCACCGGCCCGCACGGCCGTGTCGTGAAGAGCGACATCGAGAAGGCTGTCGCCGGCGGCGTCGCCAAACCTGCGCCCGCAGCTGCCGCGCAGGCCGCACCTGCTCCGGCGCTTGCCAAGGCACCGTCGGACGACGCCGTGCTCAAGCTCTTCGAGCCGGGTTCCTACGAGCTCGTGCCGCATGACGGCATGCGCAAGACGATCGCCAAGCGTCTCGTCGAATCCAAGCAGACGATCCCGCATTTCTACGTCACGGTCGACTGCGAACTCGACGCCCTGCTCGCCCTGCGCGCCCAGCTCAACGATGCTGCTCCGCGCAAGGATGGCGCTCCCGCCTACAAGCTGTCGGTCAACGACATGATCATCAAGGCGCTGGCGCTCTCGTTGCGGGACGTTCCGGATGCCAACGTCTCGTGGACGGAAAGCAACATGGTCAAGCACAAGCACGCCGATGTCGGTGTCGCTGTCTCGATCCCCGGCGGCCTGATCACCCCGATCATTCGCAAGGCCGAGACGAAGAGCCTGTCCACCATCTCCAACGAGATGAAGGACTACGGCAGGCGCGCGAAGGAACGCAAGCTGAAGCCCGAGGAGTACCAGGGCGGCACCACCGCGGTCTCCAACATGGGCATGATGGGCGTCAAGCACTTCGCAGCCGTCGTCAACCCGCCGCACGCGACCATTCTCGCGGTCGGTGCGGGTGAGGAGCGGGTGGTCGTCAAGAACGGCGAGATGAAGATCGCCAACGTCATGACGGTCACGCTCTCCACCGACCATCGCTGCGTCGACGGCGCGCTCGGGGCCGAACTCCTCGGCGCCTTCAAGCGCTACATCGAAAATCCGATGGGCATGCTCGTCTGACGCGGAGGCAGGTTCGCGATGAAATCCGTTCTCGCCTACGGTGACAGTCTGACCTGGGGTTACGATCCCGTGGCCCTCGGTCGTCATGCCCATGAGGACCGCTGGACGAGCGTCTTGCAGAAGGCGCTCGGTCACGGGGTCCGGGTCGTTGCCGAAGGCCTGAACGGGCGCACCACCGCCTACGACGACCATCTGGCGGATGCCGAGCGAAACGGCGTGAAGCTCCTGCCGAGCGTGCTCGAGAGTCACAAGCCGCTCGACCTCGTCATCCTCATGCTCGGCACCAACGACATGAAAAGGGGTATCGCCGGCACGGCGATCGCCGCGGTCAAGGGCATGGAGCGGCTGGTGAAGCTCATCCGTCTCCACGACTGGGGTTTTGATTTCGAGGCGCCGGAAATCCTCGTCGTTTCGCCGCCGCCGATCTGCGAGACGGCGAATGCGCCGTTCGCCGCAATGTTCAAGGGCGCGATCGAGGAATCGGCTATGCTCGCCAGTCTCTATCGCGACACGGCGGATGATCTCGGCTGTGGCTTCTTCGACGCCGGCTCGGCGGCGAAGACGACGCCGCTCGACGGTATC
>DATGWU010000301.1:0-4855 GCA_035299345.1 Rhizobium sp. | reverse complement strand
GAGGTACCGCAGCATCCGCCGATGATCTTCGCGCCGGCGTCGCGGGCGAGCTTGGCATATTCGGCCATCAGCGGCGGCGTGCCGGAATAGTGGATCTCGGCGCCGCGATATTCGGGAATGCCGCAATTGCCCTTGACGATGACGGTGGCGGCCGGATCGGCGGACGTCATGTCGAGCAGGCTTGACAGAATGTCCGAGGCGCCGACGCCGCAATTGGCGCCGACCGCGACCGGGCCGTCGCCGATGTCCTTCGCAACGCCGTGGATGTCCTTCGGCGCGAGCCCCATCATCGTCTTGCCGGCGGTATCGAAGGAGCCGGTATAGGTGTAGGGCAGGCCGACCTTGACGGCGGCTTCTGCGGCGGCACGGATTTCCTCGGGCGAGGACATGGTCTCGATCCAGGCGATGTCGACGCCGCCGGCCTTCAGACCTTCCATCTGCTCGACGAAGGCAGCGACGGCATCGTCGTAGGTCAGCGCGCCGAGCGGCTGCAGGAGCTCACCCGTCGGGCCGACGGAGCCTGCGACGATGACCTTGCGCGGCGCCTTGTCGGCGACGGAGCGGGCGATTTCGGCAGCCTTCCGGTTGAGGTCGAAGACGCGATCGTCCGCCTTGTGCAGCTTCAGCCGGTGACGGGTGCCGCCGAACGAATTGGTGAGGATGATGTCGGCGCCGGCATCGACGAAATCCTGGTGGAGTTTCACGATCCGCTCGGGGTGGCTCTCGTTCCAGAGCTCGGGCGCCTCTCCGGCTTCGAGCCCCATGGCGAAGAGGTTCGTGCCGGTCGCGCCGTCGGCGAGCAATACGCTCTTTTCGGCAAGCAGTCTGGAAAGCGGATCGGAAGCGGTGGCCATGGGTCGTCCCCTCTAAGAAATCATTCGGTCAACCCATAGAGAATGCCGGCTTGCGCCGCAACGGGATTTGCCGCCTGCGCCGCCTGCAGCTCAAGGTGCGGCGACCGGTGTGACGATGGCGGCGAGGATGGCCGCGAGATCGATGGTTCCGACGACTGTGCCATCCGCATCGACGACCGCCGCGATGGACCGGCCGGCGCCGGTCATCGTGCGTGCGGCATCCTCGAGGAGGGTCGAGGCTGGCAGGGCGAGGTCCCGGGCGGCGCCGTCCATGGGCCGCATAACGGAGCCGAGTTCGATCACCCTGCCGCGGTTCACCTGCCGCACGAAGGCGGCGACGTGATCGTCCGCGGGTGCAAGAACAATCTGCTGACTGCTGCCCTGCTGCACGATCTCGCCGTCGCGGAGGATGACGATCCGGTCGCCGAGCGCCAGCGCCTCGTCGAGGTCGTGGGTGATGAAGACGATGGTCTTCCTGAGCTCCGCCTGCAGGTCGAGGAGCATCGAACGCATGTCGACGCGGATCAGCGGATCGAGGGCGGAGAAGGCCTCGTCCATCAGCAGGATATCGGCGTCGGTCGCAAGCGCCCGGGCGATGCCGACGCGCTGCTGCATGCCGCCGGAGAGCTGGTTCGGGTAGTGCCTCTCGTATCCCGAGAGGCCGACGCGGTCGACCCAGCGCACGGCGCGCCGCTCACCGTCACGGCGGGGAATACCCTGCACCTTCAGCCCGTAGAACGTGTTTTCGAGGACCGTGCGGTGGGGCAGGAGGGCGAAATTCTGGAAGACCATCGCGGTCCGGCGGCGGCGGAAGTCGCGAAGCTCGGCGGCGCTCATGCGGCAGACGTCGACGCCGTCGCACAGAACCTCGCCGGCGGTCGGTTCGATCAGCCGGTTGATGTGGCGGATCAGCGTCGACTTGCCGGAGCCGGAAAGCCCCATGATGACGGTCACCTTGCCGGCCAGAATGGTCATGTCGATGTTCTTGAGGCCAAGGACGTGGCCATGCCGGGCGTTGAGCTCGGCCTTGGAGAGACCGGCCTTCACCGCGTCGACATAGCGTTCGCCGTGCGGACCGAAAATCTTGTAGAGGCCGCGGATCTCGATCCGGCCCTCAGCCATGGACGACCTCCAGATGCCGCTGCAGGCGCTTGCCGTAGGACTGGCTCGCCCGGTCGAAGACGACGGCGATCGCCACCACTGCGAAGCCGTTCAGGACGCCGATGGTGAAGAACTGGTTGGTGATCGCCTGCAGGACGTTGCGGCCGAGCCCGCCGACACCGATCATCGAGGCGACGACGACCATGGCGAGCGCCATCATGATCGTCTGGTTGACGCCGGCCATGATGGTCGGAAGCGCAAGCGGCAGCTCGACGTCGAAGAGCCTGTTGCGGGCGGAAGAGCCGAAGGCGTCGGCCGCCTCTATGACCTCGCGATCGACGAGGCGGATGCCGAGATTGGTGAGGCGGATCATCGGCGGCACGGCATAGACGACGACGGCGATGAGGCCGGGCACCTTGCCGATGCCGAAGATCATCACCACGGGGATGAGATAGACGAAGCTCGGCAGCGTCTGCATGACGTCGAGGACGGGTGTCACCGCCGCCTGCAGCCGGTCGGAGCGGGAAAGCGCGATGCCGAGCGGAATGCCGATCGCGACCGAGACGGCGGTGCAGACGGTGACCATGGCGAGCGTCACCATGGTATCCTCCCAGAGCCCGAGGAGGCCGATCGCGACGAGCGCGGCAAGCGCGCCGAGGGTGATGCGAAGATCGCGGCCGACCGCCTGCACGACGCCCGCCACGACGAGCAACACGAGCGGCCAGGGTGCGTCGACGAAGAGCTTTTCGAGGCTGTTCAGAAGCCATTGCAGCGGTTCCGTCGCCTGGTCGATCGCGTCGCCGTAGGTGCGCACGAAGGTCTTGAAGGCGGCGTCGACCGATTTGCGGACATCCCGCAGCAAGCTTTCGTCGAGGGCGGGGAAACGGCAGGCGATTTCGGGCAGGAAGGCGCAGACGCCAGAGGCCATGTCTCGAGGTCCTTTCGGGATGCCGGCGAGAGAGGTCAGCACCGGGGGCGAACGGAGGCCGGCAGGGGCGGCCGCGCGCGGGAGGCGCGACCGTGCGGGTTGGTTCAGAGCGATTCCTTGACCTTCGCGGCGACGTCGGCGGGGACCCAGGTCATCCAGAGATCGGGATATTCCTTGAGGAAATGTTCCGCCGCCTCTTCGTTGTCCGCCTGGTTCTCGTCCATCCAGGCAAGTACGGCGCCGACCGTCTGGTTGTCCCACTTGCGGGCCTTCACATAGTCCATCGCGACGCTGGCCTTCTCGGCGAAGGCCTTGGTGACGACGGTGAAGACGCCGGCGACCGGATAGGAATTGACCTTCGGGTCCGGGCAGTCGGCGATGCCGGTGCAGCGGTCCCACTCGGCCTTGTCGTGTTCAACGCCGAAGCTCAGCTTCACCATTTCGTACTTGCCGAGGATCGCCGTCGGCGCCCAATAGTAGCCGAGCCAGCCGGCCTTCTTCTCGAAGGCGTTGGCAATCGAGCCGTCGAGGCCGGCGGCCGAACCGGTATCGATGAGCTCGAAGCCCTTGTCTTTCGCGCCGACCGCCTTGAAGAGGTTGGCGGTGGAAATCTGGCAGCTCCAGCCGGCCGGGCAGTTATAGACCGCGCCCTTCGACGGGTCTTCCGGTGCCGGGAAGAGTTCCGGATGTGCGAGTGCCGCCTCGACCGTCCTGATGTCGGGATGGGCGTCGGCGAGGAATTTCGGGATCCACCAGCCTTCGACGCCGCCGTCGCTCAGGATCGGCGCGGCCCGGATCAGCCGGCCTTCCTTGACGGCGGCGTCCATCAGCTCGCGCACCGAATTGACCCAGAGCTCCGGCGCCATGTCCGGCTCGCCCTTCTCGTTCATCGAGGCGAAGGTCGGTACGGTGTCGCCGGTGACGAGCGTGACGCTGCAGCCGTAACCCTTCTCCAGGATGATCCCGTCGACATGGGCGGCGACGCCGGCCGAGGCCCAGTTCATTTCGGCAATCGAGACATCGCCGCATTCGGCGGCTCCGGCGGCCCCCGCGACGGACTGAAGTCCCGCGGCGAGGACGGCGGCGGCGAGAAATTTCATCATGTCTTCGGACCTCCTGGTCTTTTGGTTCCCTTGTCTTCTTCTTTCTTCGACGGTTTGCGTCGCCTGCAATGCCGCTCCGCGTCTTTCGCCCATACGACAGATTTGCCGCGTCATTGTGACGGCACGCGCCCGATGACCGGCCGCACAACGACGAGGGGCGCTCCGCATCGGCACAGGTGCCGGACGCATCGACGGCGTATCTCGACGAAAGCGTATCCTCTCCGACGAAGAAATCAACCTTCGGCCCGTCGAACTGCGTTAACAAACAATTTCATCCGGCTGGAAACAAATAATTTTTACTATGTTCTAAATTGCGACGCACGATGAAAGGTCGACGCGCAAAAAGTGTGGAAAATCCGGTGCAGGTAAACCATCCGGTAAGAATGTCCGGCTAAGGCTGTCGGTACGGTCTTTCGCCGTCAGCGTCTCCGGCTCTTTTGTTTTGCGTACCGGAGACGCTGAAAGACCCGGCCGGCCGCGCCGACCTTGCCGCCATCAGCGCGGCTTTTCTTTTTCAAGTGAGAGCAAAGAGGAACGTCCCGAGGCGAGAGGCCTTGCGGCGCAGGCGTGTTTTCGGCAGGAGAGAAGGGCCGAGCGACCCCGAGGCCGAGGCGCGGCGACGATGTCCGGGAGAACGACGGAATGGCGAAAGCGGTGATGTTGCAGGGAACCGGCTCCGATGTCGGCAAGACCGTGCTGGTCGCAGGCCTCTGCCGGCTCGCCGCCAATCGCGGGCTCACGGTGCGACCGTTCAAACCGCAGAACATGTCCAACAACGCGGCGGTCGCCGACGACGGCGGCGAGATCGGCCGGGCGCAATGGCTGCAGGCGCTCGCCGCGCGCACGCCGTCTTCGGTGCACATGAACCC
>DATGWU010000300.1:0-1847 GCA_035299345.1 Rhizobium sp. | reverse complement strand
TCAGATCATCCCCGGCCGAGCCGCCGATCATCGGAATGGCGCCCAGACCATCCTGCAAGGCATGCGTGACGGGCTCCTCGCGCAATGATAGGCCATCGATCAACAGCAGCCCGAAGCTGTTCCGGGAATATCCTTCATGCGTGCGGGTTTCGAGCCGCTCGAGTAACTGCTCGGCGAAATCGCGTCCAGCGGCCATTTCGAAAGCGTGCAGGTTGTCGATAAACCCCGCCTCGGCAACAAAGGCGGAAGCCGAGAAACTCATTCCGGACAGGCTGTGCTCCTGGTAACCGGCCGGTCCGATTTCGCCCGCCGTGGTGCAGCCGACGACGGTGATGCCGGCAAAGCAGCGGTTCATTTCCTCGGCCAGGAGGCCAAGATCGTAATTGCTGGAGCAGAAAAACAGCACCAGGGCAGTCTCCGGCTGTATCACCTGCGCGTGGAACTCGGCGACAGCCTCCGCGGCGCCCTTGGCCACGGAATGTCCGGCTCGAATCTGTCCCGCTGCTCCCATTCTGCTCTCCTCATCCGCTGTTCAGCTGCCCTTCCGGCAACAGACTCAAAATCTACAGCAACGCCCCGAATAAGCCAACCAATGAGCCCTCGATATCGGCGTGCCAATGCTCATCGCCGATCCGGACGTCGTGACAATTGCATGAAAGGAAAAAAGCCCCGGCCGGTGTCCCGACAGGGGCTTTTTGCGGACGACGCCAGCAAGCGCCGCTTGTCGCGAATTACATCTCGACGGTTTCAGCGACCTCGACGAAAGCCGGGATCTGGTCGAAGTTCATGTAGCGATAGACATCAGCCGCCTTGGCATTGACCAGCTTGATCTGCTCCATGTACTCGGCAACCGTCACGATCCGGCCGGCCAGGGCGCACATGGCGGCCAGTTCGGCGGAGCCCAGGTAGACACGGGTGTCGATGCCCAGGCGGTTCGGGAAGTTACGGGTGGAGGTGGAGATCGCGGTGGAGCCCTTGCGGATCTGTGCCTGGTTACCCATACATAGCGAGCAGCCCGGCATTTCCATGCGGGCGCCGGACTTGCCGAGGACGCCGTAGTAGCCTTCTTCGGTCAGGATCAGCGCATCCATCTTGGTCGGCGGAGCGATCCACAGGCGGGTCGGGATGTCCGACTTGCCTTCCAGGACCTTGCCGGCGGCACGGAAGTGGCCGATGTTGGTCATGCAGGAGCCGATGAACACTTCGTCGATCTTGTCGCCGGCGACTTCGGACAGCAGCTTGACGTCGTCCGGGTCGTTCGGGCAGGCCAGGATCGGCTCGGTGACTTCAGCCAGATCGATTTCGATCACGGCGGCGTACTGGGCGTTGGCGTCGGCCTTCAGCAGTTCGCCGTTCTTGATCCACTCTTCCATGGCGGCGATGCGGCGCTTCAGGGTGCGGGCATCCTGGTAGCCTTCGGCGATCATCCACTTCATCAGCGTGATGTTCGAACGCAGGTACTCGACGATCGGTTCCTTGTTCAGGGCGATCGCGCAGGCGGCGGCGGAGCGCTCGGCGGCAGCGTCGGAAAGTTCGAAGGCCTGTTCAACCTTCAGATCCGGCAGACCTTCGATTTCGAGGATGCGGCCGGAGAAGACGTTCTTCTTGCCCTGCTTGGCGACGGTCAGCAGGCCCTGGCGGATGGCGTACAGCGGAATGGCATGCACCAGGTCGCGCAGCGTGATGCCGGGCTGCAACTTGCCCTTGAAGCGCACCAGTACGGATTCCGGCATGTCCAGCGGCATGACGCCGGTGGCGGCCGCAAAGGCGACCAGACCGGAACCGGCCGGGAAGGAGATGCCGATCGGGAAACGGGTGTGCGAGTCACCGCCGGTGCCGACGGTATC
>DATGWU010000299.1:0-2645 GCA_035299345.1 Rhizobium sp. | reverse complement strand
CACCGAGCTGATCGGCCAGGGCGTCAACATGGTGACGGGTGAATACAGCCGCGGCGCCACCGGTTTCTGGATCGAGAACGGCGAGCTTGCCTACCCGGTTTCCGGCGTGACGATCGCCTCGAACCTGAAAGACATGTTCATGCGGCTGACCGCGGCGAACGATATCGACCGCAAGTTTGCCGTCGCGGCCCCGACCGTCGCCATCGAGGGCATGACGATCGCCGGCCGCTGACGTGGGCCGCAAAACGCAGAGGATGGTGCCATCATGACCGCCGCTCTCATTTCCGACTGGCAGGCGGATCTCGACCTGATCGCCGCCGCGGCGCGCGAGGCGGGGGCGGTCGCGCTGACCTTTTTCGGCCAGTCACCGCAGGTCTGGTGGAAGAACGAGGGCCGGTCGCCGGTCAGCGCCGCCGATCATGCCGCGAACGAGTGCCTCGAAGAGCGGCTGCGCACCGCTCGCCCGTCCTATGGCTGGCTCTCGGAAGAAACCGACGACGATCTCGGTCGGCTGAAGTCCGACACGCTGTTCGTTGTCGACCCGATCGACGGCACCCGCGCCTTCATCGCCAGCAAGCCGACCTGGTGCGTCAGCGTCGCCGTCGTCCACCGCGGCAAGCCGGTGGCCGGCGTTCTCGTCGCGCCGGCGCTCGGCGAGGAGTATTCGGCGGTTGAAGGCGGGCCGGCGCTGAAGAACGGCAAGCCGATCGCGGTCGCCGACTTCGATCCGGTGAAGAAATTGCGCGTCGCGACCCCGATGGACATCGTCAACGTGTTCGATGCTCCCTTGAAGGACCGCATTGAGAGGGTCGAACACGTGCCCTCGCTCGCCTACCGGATCGCGATGGTTGCCGAAGGCCGCATCGACGCGACATTCGTCAAGCCGAACTCCCATGACTGGGACATCGCAGCCGCCGATCTCATCCTGCGGCAGGCCGGAGGGCGGTTGACCGATCTCGGTGGAAACGCCCTTGCTTACAACCGTCCCGAGGTTACCCACGGCGTCCTGTGTGCAGCGGTTGAAGGTGAGCTCCCGGGTCTCCTCGAAAGGCTTGCCGCCATCCCGCGCGGTTGACGTTTTCGTCAAAATCGATCACAGGAAAAGGGGAGGCGAACACGAATGGAAAGAAACGTAGAATGACCGAATCCAGCGATCAGCAGCAGCTCCTCCACCTCGTCTTCGGCGGTGAACTGACCAGCCTCAAGGACGTGCATTTCAAGGATCTGAACGCTCTCGACATCGTCGGCATCTTTCCCGATTATGGGAGCGCGCTGGCGGCATGGAAGGGCAAGGCTCAGGCAACTGTCGACAACGCCCATATGCGCTATTTCATCGTGCACATGCACCGCCTTTTGACCCCGGGCGAAAAGGTCGTGGGTCAGGACTGAAGAATTTCAACCGTGCCGCATCCGGCTTTTCGATCGGATGCGGTGGCGGGACGTCAATTTTTGAACGCAGTTTTGCAGCATCGACAGTTTGAGTTTGGCCAGCCTGATCGAAAGGGCGCCATGGCACCGAAAGCTAAGAGAAGCGGTCTTTATTGATGGCGATGATCGACGGTTTCGCATCGATGGCGATTACCGGCTACAGCTGGGCTGGCATCGCTGCCTACCCGCTCGCCGGTCCGGTGCTGGCATTGCGGGCCGCCAAGGGCAAGGAAGACCGTGCGCGTCGGCTGGAGCGTTTCGGCTATCCCTCCGCTGACCGTCCGCACGGGCCGCTCGTCTGGATCCATGCCGCGAGCGTAGGAGAGACGCTCGCCGTCGTCGGCCTCATGCGCGAGCTGCGCCGCCGCGACATCAACGTCCTTTTGACCACCGGCACCGTTACCTCCGCCGAACTCGTGCGACTGCGCCTCGACGGGGAGATCATCCATCAATACGTGCCCCTCGATCTGAGGCCGGCGGTGCGCCGCTTCCTCGACTATTGGGGGCCGGACATCGCGATTTCCGTCGAGTCCGAGATCTGGCCGACGACGCTCGGCGAGCTCGACCGGCGCCATATTCCGCAGATCCTCGTCAACGCCCGCATGTCGGACCGCTCCTTCGAGCGCTGGCACCGTCACAATTCGATTGCCGAGGCGCTGTTTTCCAGGCTCTCGCTGGTGATTGCCCAATCGGACGTCGATGCCGAGCGCTTCCGTGATCTCGGCGCATGGCCGGTCTCCGTCTCCGGCAATCTCAAGGTTGATGGTGACGCGCCGCCCTGCGACGCGGCTGTGCTCGCGCGTTACCGCGAGCAGATCGGTCACCGCAAGACCTGGGCTGCCATCTCCACCTTCGAGGGCGAGGAAAAGATCGCCGTCATGGTGCACCGGGCGCTGAAGGCCCATGTCGGACTGTTGACCATCGTCGTGCCGCGTCATCCGGAACGCTGCGACGAACTCGAGGCGATGATGGTCGAGAAGGGGCTGAAGGTCGCTCGCCGCACTCGCGACGACGCGATCACCCCGGATACCGACGTCTTTCTCGGCGATACGATCGGCGAGATGGGGCTCTATCTGCGGCTGACGGAGATCGCCTTCGTCGGACGCTCGATCACCGGACAGGGCGGCCAGAACCCGCTGGAGCCGGCGATGCTGGGCTGCGCCGTGCTGAGCGGGCCGAACGTCGAGAATTTCCGCGACAGCTACCAGCGGCTGGTG
>DATGWU010000298.1:0-6693 GCA_035299345.1 Rhizobium sp. | reverse complement strand
GGTCGTGCTGGTGCCCTTGACCTTGAGGTCCTTGATGAGGGTGACGGAATCACCGTCGGCGAGCACGTTGCCCGCGCTGTCGCGAACCTCGGCCGCGGCTGCGGCCTGGGCTGCCATTTCGGAGGCCGGCCGCCATTCGCCGGTTACTTCGTCGTATACATAATCATCGTCGGACATTCTTGCCTCCTTGCGGCCGTCACGCGAAAACCCGATGGACGGCATAGCTTGCGCCGCAAACTCCGTCCATCGAGGGGATGACGTCGCATATCCTACCGGGCAGGGCAGTGCAATACGAGCGCGGAAGGCGTCGGCGGACTTGCCCTGCTGCCGCCGTCGGCCAAAATACTCTAATGAAATCGTCGGCCACACGGCAGAAGATTCGAAAGGAAGAGACGACAATGAAAATCACCTGGCTCGGGCATTCCGCCTTCCGCATCGAAACCGGCAAGGCCCGCATCCTCATCGATCCCTTCTTCACCGGCAATCCGGGCTTTGGCGGTCTCGATCCCAAGGAGGCCGCCGCCGGCGTCACGCACATCCTTCTGACCCACGGCCACGGCGACCATGTCGGCGATACGCTCGCAATCGCAAAGGAGAGCGGTGCGACGGTCGTCGCCAATTTCGACCTCTGCATGTGGCTCGCCCACAAGGGGCTCGAAAACTATTCGCCCGGCAACACAGGCGGCACGATCGACATGGATAGCTTCACCGTCACCTTCACCAATGCGCTGCATTCCTCCGCCTCCATCACCGAAGACGGCGTCTCCCACTCGCTCGGCAATCCGAACGGCCTGATGCTGCATTTCGACGACGGCGCCTCGCTGCTCCACATGGGCGACACAGATATCTTCTCCGACATGGCGCTGATCAACGAGTTGCACCGACCCGATATCGGCATCGTGCCGATCGGCGACCGCTTTACAATGGGCGGTGCCGTCGCCGCGCTCGCCTGCCAGCGTTTCTTCAATTTCGAGGTTGCGCTGCCCTGCCATTACGGCTCCTTCCCGATGATCGACCAGACGCCGGAGAAGTTCGTCGCTGGCATGGAGGGAACGAAGACGAAGGTGGCCACGCCGAAGCCAGGCGAGAGCCTCGACCTCTGACGATTTCCCCCGTTGCGCATGCGTCCTGCGGCCATTATAGCGGGGGAAACAGTCTGTCTGGAGAATACCCATGTCCGTTGATCTCGCCACCGTGAAGCGTGTTGCGCATCTTGCCCGCATTGCCCTCAATGAAGAGGATGCGGAGCGGATGATGGGTGAGCTGAACGGCATTCTCGGCTTCGTCGAGCAGCTCTCCGAGGTCGACGTCACCGGCGTCGAGCCGATGACTTCGGTCACGCCGATGGCGATGAAGAAGCGCAAGGACGAGGTCACCGACGGCAGTAAGGCGGACGATATCGTCGCCAATGCGCCGGAGACCGATCGCAATTTCTTCCTCGTGCCGAAGGTTGTCGAATAACCATCGCCTATTCCGCGCGTGACGGCCGTCTCCGGGCCGTATCCAGCATTGATGCGCTGCCAAGGCGCCTTTCATTTTGAAGTGAACCGATCATGAGCGAACTGACCAGCCTGACCATTGCCGAAGCCCGCGCCAAACTGGCGGCGAAGGAATTCAAAGCCGTCGAGCTGACCGAAGCCTATCTGCAGGCGATCGAGACCGCGAACGATGCGATCAACGCCTTTGTGACGGTCACGCCGGAGAAGGCGCTGGAGATGGCGAATGCCTCCGACGCGCGCATCGCCGCCGGCAAGGCCGGCGCGCTCGAAGGCATTCCGCTCGGGGTCAAGGACCTGTTTGCGACCCGCGACGTCCACACCCAGGCCTGCAGCGCTGTCCTCAGCCGGTTCAAGCCGAAATACGAGTCGACCGTCACCCAGAACCTCTGGGACGACGGCGCCGTCATGCTCGGCAAGCTCAACATGGACGAGTTTGCCATGGGCTCGTCGAACGAAAGCTCCCATTACGGTCCGGTGACGAACCCGTGGAAGGCGAGCGGCTCCGATCAGCGCCTCGTGCCCGGCGGTTCGTCGGGCGGCTCGGCGGCTGCGGTCGCGGCCCATCTCTGCGCCGGCGCGACGGCGACCGACACCGGCGGCTCGATCCGCCAGCCGGCCGCCTTCACCGGCACCGTCGGCATCAAGCCGACCTATGGCCGCTGCTCGCGCTGGGGCATCGTCGCCTATGCGTCCTCCCTCGACCAGGCCGGCCCGATCGCCCGCGACGTCCGCGACGCCGCGATCCTCCTTAAGTCGATGGCGAGTGTCGACGCCAAGGACACGACCTCGGTCGACATCCCGGTTCCGGACTACGAGGCGGCGCTCGGCCAGTCGCTCAAGGGCATGCGGATCGGCATTCCGAAGGAATATCGCGTCGAGGGCATGCCCGAAGAGATCGAGAAACTCTGGGCGCAGGGCGTGGCCTGGCTGAAGGACGCCGGTGCCGAGGTCGTCGACATCTCCCTGCCGCACACGAAATACGCGCTGCCGGCCTACTACATCGTCGCACCGGCCGAAGCCTCGTCGAACCTCGCCCGCTATGACGGCGTCCGCTACGGTCTGCGCGTCGACGGCAAGGACATCGCCGACATGTATGAGAAGACCCGCGCCGCCGGTTTCGGCACCGAGGTCAAGCGCCGTATCCTCATCGGTACCTATGTGCTGTCGGCCGGCTATTACGACGCCTATTACCTCCGGGCCCAGAAGGTCCGCACGCTGATCAAGCGCGATTTCGAGCTCGCCTTCAACGATGTCGATACCGTGCTCGCGCCGATCACGCCGTCCTCCGCCTTTGCCATCGGCGACAAGGAACTCGCCGCCGATCCAGTCAAGATGTACCTGCAGGACGTCTTCACGGTCACGGTGAACATGGCCGGCCTTCCGGGCCTTTCCGTTCCCGCCGGCCTCGATGCCAAGGGCCTGCCGCTCGGTCTGCAGTTGATCGGCCGGCCGTTCGAGGAGAGCACGCTCTTCAAGGCTGCGCACGTTATTGAACAGGCCGCCGGCACCTTCCGCCCGGCGAAGTGGTGGTAAGCCGGGTTCTGATTCGGCCGATGACCGAGGCCGACGCCGAAAGCGTCGGCGAAGTCGGCTTTGCTGCTTGGGCGGCGAACCCCGTCTTGAACGACTTCGGCACTGAGATGCCGGCGCGCGTGCATCGCGCCTTCCGCGATTTCGCCGCGACCAGTTCGTCCGTAATTCTCGTCGCCGAATGCGACGGCGAGATCGTCGGCTGGACCGCCCGCGATGGCGAGGCCGACTATGTCTCGGACATGTGGGTTCATCCCGATCACCAGGGGAATGGCGCCGGCAGGGCGCTTCTCGAACACGTCTTCTCAGTGATGCGGAATGAGGGGATCGAGCGTGCACGCATCGCCACCCATGCCCGCAATGCCGGCGCCATCCGCTTGTACGAGCGCTGCGGCTTTGTCCTCGTCTGGCGTGGCATGGAGCGCTCGGCGGCGATGCAGATGGATGTCGAAAAGGTCCATTTGGAAAAGCCGCTGTAGCTGCCGGCCTTCACGAGGAAGGCCGGCATCGTCTCACCTGTTCCGCTCCGACAGCATAAAGGCCTTCAGCACCGCGTTGATGCGTGTCTGATAACCCTTTCCCTGTGTCCGAAACCAGTCCAGAACCTCGGCGTCGATGCGCAATGTGATCTGCTGTTTCTCGGAGGGGGCAATCAGCTTGGCGTTACGGAAGAAGGCGTCGTCCAGTTCCGGGATGTCGCTGTAGTCGATTTGCTCATCCGTTCGTGCCGCCAGTTCTTTCAGGCGCGCTTTGGAGATAGTCACGATAGCGGTTCCTTTCCCTGCGGTTCGCGAGCCGCGCAGAAATAATGCGCGTTATCCCGCCACGGTCGGTGTGCACGACGACAACGATCACGACGGTTTCGATCGCACCGATGCTGATGACGCGCGGCTCTCCGTAATCGAAGCGTTCGTCCCGACCACTCAGGAGGGGGCCGTCAAACACCAGACGGGCTTCCTCGAAGGAAATGCCGTGCTTGGTCAGGTTCGTCCTGTTCTTTGCGTCATCCCATTCGAAGATCATGAACAAATGTAGCTACAAATGTAGTTCTTGGCAACGGTGCATCAGCCTTTGCCAAGAACTGCTTTCACCTGTTGTCCGGTTCCGCCCTGACGAGCCGCAGTCCCCTTTCGGTGATCCGGTAGGGGTGACCGGCCTTCGAGCTGATCGCCTTCAGACGTTTCAGTTTCCGGAAGAGGAGAAGGTCGAAGCCGGGATAGAGCCAGCCGTCGCGCGAGAAGCACCGGGCGTTCTCGATCTTGCGTCTGTCATTGCGATAGATCTCGATGCGCCCGCCTTGGGCGAGCAGGTGAAGGATGCGCTGTTCGTTGCGCGAAATGTCCATTGTCGTTGATCCGGTATTCGCGTCCTTCGAAAGGACGCACGAAAACGTATCCGGTGCCGGTCAGGCATCGGGGTTCTGTTCTCGTCGGGCCCATGCGCGCAGATCGGGATCGATCGCGGGCAGGGCCTTCACCGGGTCTGTGACAAACCGAACATCAACACTCCATCGTGTGGGTGCTGTTTTTGCCGCATGGCTCTACGCGCGTCAAGCGCAGGATGCGCGTCTCAATCTTTTGGCGAATCAGGTAATCGCCTTTTTGAGACTTCCCTAACGTAATGTATGGATGCAAAAATGAATTTAACTAGCTGGTTTAAAGAACATTCTCTATCTCGGTGGCCGTCGATGGCGGTGGGCTGGTAAATCGGCATCGCCGGTGTTCTACTGTCATAAAGCAGGGGGCGCTTCATGATGACGATCCGCAGTGCACGGCAGGACGAGGCGGTGATCCTCGCCGACGTCGGGCTGCGCGCCTGGGAAAAGGCGATGATCCCCGTTGGCGAAACGAAAGCCATGGTCGAGAACGCGCGCCTCGCCTTCTGGAACTTCGTGAGTTCCGAGTGGCTCACGATCACGGTGATCGAACAGAACGGCGACGTCGCCGGCTGGGCCGCACGCGAAAACCTGGACGAGGACATCACCGACTTCTGGATCGACCCGGTTTTCCAGGGGCAGGGCCTCGGCACGGCCTTGCTCGAAGCGGTGGAGAATGAAATCCGCCATCTCGGCTTCGAGAAGGCGACGCTCGAAACCCACGCGATGAACCGCGAGGGGCTGCATTTCTTCGAGAAGCACGGCTATGCCGTGCACTGGCTGACGATCGCCTACAACCCCAAGCTCGACCGCGACATTCAGACGGTCGGCCTCTCCAAGGCCTTCGTCGCGCCCGAACCGGTCGGCTACGGCCAGGAATTCTGAACTCGCCCCGAGGCGTGGCATAACCACCGGCGCCGCCGCCTCGAGCCTTGCGCCGCCGCGCCATTTGCTCTACCCAACGGGGTCAGAAATCCCAAGCATGACAAGAGCTCCAGATGACCATTGTTGACACGCGCACGCCTGACCCGAAACGCTTGATCCCCGGCGCCACCGGCGATTGGGAAGTGGTGATCGGCATGGAAGTCCATGCCCAGGTGACCAGCAACGCCAAGCTCTTCTCGGGGGCCTCGACCACCTTCGGCAATGCGCCGAATTCCAACGTTTCGCTCGTCGACGCGGCGATGCCGGGCATGCTGCCGGTGATCAACGAGGAATGCGTGGCCCAGGCCGTGCGCACCGGCCTCGGCCTCAAGGCGAAGATCAACAACCGCTCGATCTTCGACCGTAAGAATTATTTCTATCCGGACCTGCCGCAGGGCTACCAGATCTCGCAGTTCAAGGACCCGATCGTCGGCGAGGGCCGGATCGTGATCTCGCTCGGCCCCGACCGCCAGGGCAACTTCGAGGATATCGAGATCGGCATCGAGCGCCTGCACCTCGAGCAGGACGCCGGCAAGTCGATGCACGACCAGCATCCGACCATGTCCTATGTCGACCTGAACCGCTCGGGCGTGGCGTTGATGGAGATCGTCTCCAAGCCCGACATGCGCTCTTCCGACGAAGCCAAGGCCTACATGACCAAGCTGCGCTCGATCGTGCGCTATCTCGGCACCTGCGACGGCAACATGGACGAAGGCTCGATGCGCGCCGACGTCAACGTCTCCGTGCGCCAGCCGGGTGGCCCGCTCGGCACCCGCTGCGAGATCAAGAACGTCAATTCCGTGCGCTTCGTGCAGCAGGCCATCGAGTATGAAGCCCGCCGCCAGATCGAGATTCTTGAGGATGGTGGCAAGATCGACCAGGAAACCCGTCTGTTCGATACCGCCAAGGGTGTCACGCGCAGCATGCGCTCGAAGGAAGAAGCGCATGACTACCGCTACTTCCCCGATCCCGACCTGCTGCCGCTGGAATTCGAGCAGGCCTGGGTCGATGGCATCAAGGCGACTTTGCCGGAACTGCCCGACGAGAAGAAGGCGCGCTTCATCGAGAAGCTGGGCTTGAGCCCCTATGATGCCAGCGTACTGGTGGCGGAGAAGGAGGCGGCTGACTTCTACGAAGCCGTCGCCAAGGGCCGCGACCCGAAGCTCTGCGCCAACTGGGTGATCACCGAGTATTTCGGCGTGCTGAACAAGTCCGGCCAGAGCATGGCCGACTTCACCATCACCGCCGCGAAGCTCGGCGGCCTGATCGACCTGATCGCCGACAACACCATCTCCGGCCGCATCGCCAAGGAGGTCTTCGCGACCATGTTCGAGACCGGCGAGAAGCCGGCCGACATCGTCGAGA
>DATGWU010000297.1:0-2785 GCA_035299345.1 Rhizobium sp. | reverse complement strand
GCAATCCTGCGGCAGACACGCCCCTCGCCCGTGCACGGTACCAGCCGCCCGCCCAGAGGGCGCGGACCGGCGCCGCCATGACCTCATTCTCTTCCATCCGGACTGTAACCGTCGGCTCCGGCATCTAACCGGATCTGCTGACCCGCCTTCATCGAAAGCGGCGCTCGCGGGCTCGAGGGCGAACCTCATACCGCCGGTGGGGACTTCCACCCCGCCCTGAGAACGAATTGCCGGTCTTCGACCGGCACAAGAAGGGATAGGTCAGCGTGGCGCAAAGCGCAATCGCCTAAAAAGGAAAAGCCCGGCCGCCGGGGCCGGGCTTCGTCATGTCGTTTCCAAGCGCTTGCGGAGAGCGCCGAGCCCATCCGCGTGCGCGGGCGGAAATCAGCTGTTGACGGCGTCCTTCAGGCCCTTGCCGGCCGTGAACTTCGGAACGTTACGAGCCGGGATGTCGACTTCCGCGCCGGTCGAGGGGTTACGACCCTTCGAAGCTTCGCGACGCGATACAGTGAAGGCACCGAAGCCAGCGAGACGAATGTCGCCGCCCTTCTTCAGTTCGCCCTGGACCGTTTCAAAAACAGCGTCAACGGCAGAAGCGGCGTCAGCCTTGGTCAGACCGGCCTTCTCGGCAACCGCGGATACGAGTTCGTTCTTATTCATGTTTCCACCCTTTCTGATTGGTATGAAACGACTCAATGGATAAGTCAGGCGGAGAATACGTAAGCATCTGCCCTGAGCAACCCAAAAGCACCGCTATCGCCCGGAAAACAAGGGGTTTCGGCCTATTTACACAAAAAAGGCTGGCAAAAATGCCAGCCTTTTCGAGTCGATGTCCCATTTTGGCGAGACTATGGCAGAAAGTCCTCAGTGAGCGACGGCCTGCCCCGCGTCATCGGCAACGTCGACCGCAGCCACGGTCGGGCCTTCGACGGTGCCGTCCCACTCGATCGGCTCGGGAACACGCAGCAGCGCCTGGCGAATCACCTCACCCATCCGCGAAACCGGAACGATCTCCAGACTGTTCTTCACGTTGTCCGGAATATCCGCCAAATCCTTGGCGTTTTCTTCCGGGATCAGAACCTTCTTGATACCGCCCCGCAGCGCCGCGAGGAGCTTTTCCTTGAGGCCACCGATCGGCAGGACGCGTCCGCGCAGGGTGATTTCACCCGTCATCGCGATGTCCTTGCGGACCGGAATGCCGGTCATAACCGAGACGATGGCGGTCGCCATCGCGACACCGGCGGACGGACCGTCCTTCGGGGTTGCGCCTTCCGGCACGTGGACGTGGATGTCCGACTTGTCGAAGCGCGGCGGCTCGATGCCGAAGTCCACGGCGCGCGAGCGGACATAGGATGCCGCCGCCGAAATGGATTCCTTCATCACGTCGCGCAGGTTGCCGGTGACCGTCATGCGGCCTTTGCCCGGCATCATCACGCCTTCGATCGTCAGCAGTTCGCCGCCAACCTCGGTCCAGGCCAGCCCGGTGACGACACCGACCTGATCCTCGCCCTCGGCCTCGCCATGACGGAAGCGCGGGACGCCGAGATAGTCGTGAACGTTCTGCGCGGTGACCGCGACCGACTTCACATTGCCCTTGATGATCTCGGTGACCGCCTTGCGGGCGAGCTTCATCAGTTCGCGCTCGAAGTTACGGACGCCGGCCTCGCGGGTGTACTGCTGGATCACCGCCATCAGCGCGTCGTCGCTGACCGAGAACTCCTCGGGGCGCAGCGCATGCTCCTTGATCGCCTTCGGCAGAAGGTGACGCTTGGCGATTTCCCGCTTCTCGTCCTCGGTGTAGCCGGCGATACGGATGATCTCCATGCGGTCCATCAGCGGCGCCGGAATGTTCAGCGTGTTCGCCGTGGTGATGAACATCACGTTCGACAGATCGTATTCGACCTCGAGATAGTGGTCCATGAAGGTCGCGTTCTGTTCCGGATCGAGCACTTCGAGCAGCGCTGCCGACGGGTCGCCACGGAAATCCATGCCCATCTTGTCGATCTCGTCGAGCAGGAAGAGCGGATTGGTACGCTTCGCCTTCTTCAGCGACTGGATGACCTTGCCAGGCATCGAGCCGATATAGGTGCGGCGGTGGCCGCGGATTTCGGCTTCGTCGCGCACACCGCCGAGCGCCATGCGGACGTATTCACGGCCGGTAGCCTTGGCGATCGACTTCGCAAGCGAGGTCTTGCCGACGCCCGGAGGGCCGACGAGGCAGAGGATCGGGCCCTTCAGCTTCGTCGCGCGCGCCTGTACGGCGAGATACTCGACGATGCGTTCCTTGACCTTGTCGAGGCCGTAGTGGTCCTCGTCGAGGATCTTCTCGGCGGCGTTGAGGTCGATCTTGACCTTCGACTTCTTGCCCCAGGGCAGGCCCAGCAGCCAGTCGAGATAGTTGCGCACGACGGTCGCTTCCGCCGACATCGGGCTCATATGGCGCAGCTTCTTGAGCTCGGCTTCCGCCTTTTCCTTGCCTTCCTTGGAAAGCTTGGTCTTATTGATGCGCTCCTCGAGTTCGGCCATCTCGTCGCGGCCGTCCTCGCCCTCGCCGAGTTCCTTCTGGATCGCCTTCATCTGCTCGTTGAGGTAGTACTCGCGCTGGGTCTTCTCCATCTGGCGCTTGACGCGCGAGCGGATGCGCTTTTCGACCTGCAGAACGGAGATCTCGCCTTCCATGAAGCCGAGCGCCTTTTCGAGCCGCATCTTGACGCTGGTGGTTTCCAGCATCTCCTGCTTCTCGGTGATCTTGATCGAAAGGTGCGAGGCCACGGTATCGGCCAGC
>DATGWU010000296.1:0-17736 GCA_035299345.1 Rhizobium sp. | reverse complement strand
CTTCGGCACGTCAGCCAAGGCATCCGCCGCGGCATTCGAGGAGGAGGCCAGAGCATCCGAGGAACTCGACCGGCGGGTAGCGGCGCTACGCGCCCAGATCGACCCGCTCGGTGCCGCTCAGAACCGTCTCAATGCCGAACTTGCCGAATACAATGAACTCGCCGCTCGTGGTGTCATTTCGAGCGAGGAGCTGGCCAAGGCCCAGGTCGTGGCAAGGCAGCGTTACGAGGCATATGCCTCGGAGATGCAGCGCCAGCAGAAGCGTGGCGTCGGCGGTCTTCCCGGATATCAGCTCACCAATCTGATGTACCAGGGCACCGACGTTCTCCAGTCATTCGCCCTCGGTATGCCAATCCAGCAGGTCCTTATTCAGCAGGGCCCGCAGATTGCGCAGATCTTCGCAGCAAATGGCGCCGCGATGAAGGGCCTTGTCAGCTCCATCGGTGCTACAACGGTCGCGATCACCGGCGTTGTCGCCGCCGTAGCGCTCGGTGCCAAGGCATTCAACGACTATCTGGTATCGATGAAGGCCGTAGAAAGCGCGTCGGACGGGCTCGGCCGTGCGACGGCCGGTACATCTGCCCAGATGGAGGCCGCCGCTCGCGCCGGCGCTGATGCGGCGAACATTTCGATCAAGTCCGCCCGCTCGATGGAATCGCAGTTCCTGCGCACCGGGCGCATCGGCTCAGACAATTTCGAGGCCCTGATTGCAATTTCGAGGGACTTCGCTGCAACGATCGGCGTGGATTCCGATAAGGTAGGCGAAACCCTTGCCAACATGTTCGCGGATCCTGCAAAGGCCGCTCAGGCGCTCTATCAGCAATATGGCCTGATCAATGCGGCGGTTGCTCGGCAGGCAATGAACCTCGCTGCCCAGAACCGGCAGTCTGAAGCGCAAGCATTGTTGCTCAACGCCCTGCCAGACAGGCTCGCGCGCGCCGAAGAGGCAACAACGGCGCTCGGTCGTGCCTGGCATGGTGTTGCGGAGGCCGCGAGCAACGCATGGGATGCAATCGGCCGTGCGGTGGACAGGACAATTTCAGGCCCCTCCATCGAGGAGCGAATGCAGGATGCCCAAGGGCGGTATGATCGGTTCTCCAACCAGAGTTGGCTTCTCAGGACGCTCAATGGCGGTCAGGAAAATGCAGACGCTGCCAGAGCCGAGCTCGACGATCTGCAGGAGCAGATTCGCCGCCGAAATCAGCTTGAGTTTGAGCAGCGCCGGCGCGCGGCAGAGATTGCACGCAGCCGCGCTGCGACCGGGCTTGCCGATACGTCGGGCGCCAACGCTGATCTGATACAGCAGGAACGGCTACGCAACGAGATCGCCGCCCTCCGGAGCGGGCTTGGAGCGGAGGGAGTCGACGACGCGAGGGTAAACTCCGCGATCGAGGCGAAGACTCGCGTTCTCGATGCCCTGATCAATCGCCAGCAGCGCACGGCAGAGCTAGACCGCCTTGAAATCCAGATCCAGAACGAACGCAATCCGCTTCTGCGCGCCGAGCTCGAGGCGCGACGTGCGCGCTTGCAGATGGCAGATCAGGAGGTGAGTGCGGCACGGATTTCAGAGGAATCGCAGCGCACCAGAAACCGTGTTGTCAGCGAGACGATGGCCACCGCAAGCGCGAATGTCCGCGATATGCGGTCGGAGATCGAGACGAGGCAGCGCCTCAATGCGCAACTCGCTGCCGGCACTATCACCTCATCCGATGCCAATCGGATGCTGCAGGAGGAAGCTGCACTGCGGCCTCTTGTGTTGGCCGCGGCGGTCGCGGAAGGCGAGGAGAAAAAGGCCCTCACGGGCATCATCGAGCAGCTCCGGCAATCGCATTCAGAACTTGCCGCGGAGGCAAAACGATCGGCCGCGATTTCCGTCATCCAGGGGCAGTCAGACCAGTTGGAGATGCTGCGAGCGGAAATCTCTCTTGTCGGCCAGAGCGCGGAGGCGAGACAGAAGTATATCGCGGTCCTTGAGGCCGAACAGCGCATCCGCCGCGAAGGCCTATCCGGCGCCGAGGCCGACCAGATCAGGCAGCAGGCGGCAGAGCTTGCCATGCTTCGGTCGGCACTCGCCCGCGCGAACTTCAACGACAACCTGTCGTTCGAAGAGCGTCAGTTCGGCCGGAGCAGCCGCGATCAGCAGATCGCTTCGCGTCTTCGGGGGGCTGGCCTTTCAGAGGATTTGACCGGATTTGAAGCGACGCGGATGCGGTCGCTCATGCAGATGCAGGAAATCAAGGAGAGCGTGACCAGCTTCTTCACCGATTTCCGGCAGGCGATGGTGTCCAACGGCGGCAACATCGGCAAGTCGCTCGCGCAGGCGATCTCGAATGGCCTCATGAATGAGGCAAACAAGATTTGGGACCGCCTGGCAGAGCAGTTCGGCTCTTTGCTCGCGAAGGCACTCACCGGTGGTACCAGCGGCGGTACCGGGATTGCATCGACCGGAATTATCGGAGCGGTCGTCGGGAAGGCGATCGGAACCAACGCGAATGCGGCTCCGGCAGTCGCGGCCAATGACAATGTCGCCTCCGGCGTCGGCCAGGAGATGGGCATGGTCGGCCGATATCGCGGTGCCGGCGTCGATTCTCGCCTGACGGACATCCTGCAGACTGCCGCCACGCGGTTCCCCGGCTTCAAGGTCGATGCGATTTCTGGCTACCGAGCCGGAGATCCGCGCTTTCATGGCCAAGGTCTGGCAACGGATGTCCAGCTTACCGACCTCGCCACGGGGAAGATGCTCGGCAACTATCAGGACGCGTCGAGCTTCCGCGCCTATGAGCAGTTCGCACAGGTCTCTCGCCAGATCCAGATGGAGAAGTATCCGGAGCTTGCAGACAAGTTCCGCTGGGGTGGCTATTTCTCCGGGGGGCCGGGCAAATACGGTGCCCTCGACACCATGCATTTTGATCTCGGCGGAGCCGGCATGGCTGGTGGCTCATGGGCCGGTGGCCTGACGACCGCGCAAGCATCCCTTTGGCCCGGTATCCAGAGCCAGGGCATGGAAGCGAGCAAGGCACTCGAACGTCTTGCGGCGAATACGAACGTCGCCTCGAAGGGCCTGGATAGCCTCGGTGGTGGCCTCGGGCAGCTTGGGCAGTCGCTCTCGGGTATGCAGTTCTCGTCGACCAGCGGCGCTGCAGCAGGACAGTTCGGCGGTCTGTGGGGAGGGATCGGAAAGCTCTTCGGCGGCATCTCCCCGACCAGTCCGCTATGGGCGCCGAACACCACGTTCGGGGCCTTCCTCGGGCTTTCGTCCGGCGGCTACACCGGGCCCGGGGGAGTCAATGAGGCGCGTGGCATCGTTCATGCCGGGGAAGTCGTGTGGTCGCAGCACGATATCGCGCGTGCCGGCGGTGTCGGCGTCGTTGAAGCCATGCGTCTTGGTACTCCTGGGTATGCAGACGGCGGCATCGTCGCCGATCGCCGCCGCCCGGTCGCATCTGCTGCACGCGCTGACTGGAACAGCAGGACGGACCGTCTTCTCTCTGCCGCCAACAACAATGCCGGAAAATCCAACGGAAAGACGGAGCTGCACGTGCACATCGACGGAGCAAACGGTGACGATCATGTCCGGGAAATCACACGGCAGGGCGTACAGGAGGCTTTGAGCGATTACGCGATCTCGCAGCGGCGCGGCGGCTTCGGCAGCATGCAGAACCGCTGGGCCAACCAGAAGGGCTAAACCCCGATGGCGCGCAGCTACATCAATAAGCCGACGTTAAACATCGACTTCATCAAGCCATCGGCGCACGAGTTCATCCCTGTGTGCAAGGCTACAGAAGGGGGACGGAATTTCGAGGAAGAAACGATCTCCATGGCAATTGGCGGAGGCGGGCACGTCGTCGCAACCTATGAGGACTGCTTTATCCAGACGCGAGAGCAGCACGAATACGCGACTTGGCTTTCCTCATATCTGACAGGCTCGTTTCGCTTCATCAACGTACCGCTCAAGACAGACTGGATGGGTCCGTTTCCCATCCTCGATCGCTGGCCGGTACCGATCGTTTCCGGAATCACACATTCGGACGGGTCCACGTTCTCTGACGGTTCCGGGTACAGCCAGGCAACGGTGTTCGGAGTGACGACTGCATCCGCTACCGTCGGCGCCGGCATTCTGTCGATGCGCGTCTATGACGCCGCGCGAGATCTGCGCTGGTCGGACTGGTTCTCGATCAACCACGCGACAAAGGGATGGCGTGCCTACTCCTACTGGAGTGTCATTTCCAAGTCTGCCGAAGGAACGGAGACCGTAAGCGGGGCATCTCGAACATATCGAGACTACCAACTCGCAATCACGCCGGAGTTGCGTGAAGCAGTCGCGGCGGGAACACGCGTTGAGTTCGCTCGCCCGATGTTCGTGGCCAAGTTGGAGTCCGGCACGGCTATCAGAATGCGGACGTCCGGTTTTTGGGTGGCGCGGCCGACACTGCAATTCAGCGAGGCGTATTAGGCCATGGCTTACAGCGTCGAATACGTCCCTGCGGCCGTCATCGAGGAGCTTCGCGGAAGCCATAATCTCGGCGTGTTCATCCATCTGGCCACCGATCCGCCGTTGCATGTCTGGTTTGGGACGGCCGACAAGGTCGCCGGGATCGACAGCATTGATCCGGCTGGAACGGTATATCTCGGCGGCGGCAGGCTTATAGGCCTGCCGACGCTCGAGGTATTGGTCAACGGTACCGCCGACAGCATCGAAATGACGATGAGCGGCATCGACCCGGAAACCGGTGCCAAGATGATCGACAGCATTCCGGAGGTCAGGGGGCGGGACCTCTACGTGGGTATGACGACCCTCGACGAATACTACCAGCCGATGAGCAGCATCATCCCGCTCTGGAATGGAGCGGCCTCGCACATTGTCGAATCTTCGCAAACAGTGACCGGCTCGACCAATCGGACGCAATCCCTCGGGCTGATCGTCACCTCCGGCGAGGATACGCGCTCCAGACCGTCCTACGCCTTGTGGTCGTCAGCTCACCAGCGAGCTCTCTCTTCAACCGATGCCTTCTGCGACGGCACATCCAGGCTTGCTCGCGGCATCTATCCGGCGTGGCCGAACTACTGAGGAAACATGGATATTCACGCGTTTCTCGCGCTTCCGCACCGGTTTCGTTGGGGCGGAGTGGGCGGCGACGACTGCATGACATTCGCCGCGTCCTGGGCCTTTGAGAAGACAGGGATCGATCCTGCCGCCGATCTTCGGGGGACGTATCGGACCAAGGATGAGGCGCATACCATCGTGGCGTCATTCGGCGGCGAGCTGCGGTTCATGGAGGTGCACCTCTCGGCTACCGGGGCGCGTCGTGTCGAGGTGGTTGAGACTGGTGATATCGGTCTCGTCCACATGCTTACGGCTGGAGAGACGCCAACAGAAGCAGTCATGGCACCTGTCGGCGCCATCCGCTTTGGGCCGCTTTGGGCATCAATCGGGCCATCAGGGGTACGAGCGTGCCGCGTCGAGCACGTTGCAGCCTGGAGGCTTCCGGGATGAGCCTGAAGCCGATGTACGAGAACGTCCCCAGCGACGCGCAGCACTACTTCCGTGAGACGCACAGCAGTCCGATGGATTTCCTGCGCGGTACCACGGCGCTTTACGACCCGATCTTCACGCCTCTCTTCACGAACCTGTTCTTGGCGTTTGGCTTCTCGACCGGCGTTGCATCTACGCTCGGCTCGATCGCGTCAGCCATCGCGATGACGGCGATCTCGGTCGGCATCAATGCCGCTATGGCCGAGAAGCCACCGAAACCGGAAGATGGCAAGACGCCGATGATGCAGGCGATCCCGCCGCGTATCTGGGGCGTTGGCCGCCGGCGTATCTCCGGCGCCTACATGCTCTGGGAGGCAAAGGGAAGCGCGCTGTGTTCCGTGCAGGCGATTGCCGGTCATCGCATCAAGGGGATTAACCGGTACTACCTGCACGACGATCAAGTCACGATCGACGGTAGCGGATATGTGCAGGGACTGTCGGACGGACGGTATTCGAATGATCGTATTCGGATAGACCATCGGCTCGGCGCCAACCCGGAAACTGCCTATCCGATGATCGTCGACATCCTCGGCGCCGAGGGCATCTGGACGAACAATCACCGCGGCGACGGACAGGCCTCTTTGGGGATGATCTGCCGAAACGTGAAGGCAGCGGCTCAAGGAGCTCGCTTTCCGTTTGGTCACCCGCGCCTAAGCGTCGAGGCAGATCTAGCCTATGTCTGGGATCCTCGCGATCCGGCACAGGACCCGGATGACGAGAGCACGTGGCAGTTCAACCGCAACGCTGCGCTGATCATGCTCTGGCACCAATGCTTCAACCCGTTCGGTCACCGTCGTGACTACCACAAGGCAATCCTCCCCGTGCTCGACATGTGGATCGAGGAAGCCGACGTATGCGACGAGAATATCCCGCTCGCCTCAGGCGGCACGCAGAAGCGCTATTGGTGCGGTGGGTTCGATACGACAGATCATCATCCCAAGGTGGCGACGAACGCGATCCTGGCCGCCTGCGACGGGTGGATTTGCGAGCGCGGCGACGGCGCACTCCTGTTTACGGTCGGCAAGTTCCGCGAAAGCCGCGTGGCGACGCTCACGGATGCCGATATCAGCGGGTTTCAGACACAATACGACGTTCTCCCTGAGGATGAATGCAATCGCCTGATCCCGCAGTTCTGCTATCCGGCGACCGACTACACGACATCTGACACGGACTACTTCGAGGACTCCGCAAGGCAGGCGCTTGTCGGCCGCGTGCTGGCGCAACCTGCCGACTACACGTGGTGTGACCAATGGCAGCAAGCACGACGGTTGGGGAAGCGCGAGTGGCTCCGTATACAAGAGAAGACCCGCGGATCTCTCGACGTGCGCCTGTCAGGCATCAACGCGGTCTACGCGCGATGGGTGCGGCTCCAGACGCCAAAGGGCTTGCTACGGCTCAATGGAAAAGTCGTCGAGAACCGACGTTCGGTGCTTGCCATCCTCAAGGGTGGGTTCCAGATGGAATTCATCAAACATCCAGACAATATCGAAGCATGGACGCCTGCGACGGACGAGGGGGAACGGCCACCAGTGCCGAGCACCCCGAACGCAGCGAATCTCGATACGCCGGTCGTCAATTCTGTCATTGCCAAGGCCAAGAACGGCAGCGTTTATCTCCGCGTCAAGGTAGTGGAGCCGACGAACGACGACCTCACTCTTTCGGTTCGTTACAGGCTGCAGGACGATGGGAATGGCTCGCCTGGTGACTGGGTGGAGAAAAAATATCCGGACGTCACACCGGTTGGAGGATATCTAACGGTTAGTACGGGAGTTGTTCCAAATGACCAGTGGATAGAGGTCGAGGTGGCATTTATCTCGACCAAGGGGAAGTATTCTGAATGGTCTGCGACTGAGACTGTCTTCTCGACGTCCAATCCTACTGCGCCTCCGGCGGTATCGATCACAAGCATCAACACCGGCGTCCCGGGAGAGGTGACGATCAATATCAAGGCACCAAACAGCAGCCTCTACGCGGGCGCCAAATTCTATACCAACACTACCAATAACCCCGCAACGGCGAGCTATCACAGCCCCGTTGAGGCAGGTGTCGCCAATGGTACCTATAGCCGCTCGATCACGCTGTCCGCCAGCTCCTATTACGCATGGGTGTCATCGGTGAACTCTTCGGGCGTCGAACAGGCAATCGCCGATTGGGCGGCGACCGGCGCATTCACCGTCATCTGACCACCTCGCCTTCATCACCGCGTCACCCTGCTTAGGCGGGGCGCTTTGCCATGGGAAAACGCAATGACTTTCAATCCCGATGCCGCCACCGTCTACGCCGATGGTCCTACCGCCTATCCGTACTATCCGTCCAAGCCGGCAATCCGTGCGCTGCTGACGCAGTACGAGACGGTCATGAACGCCTTCACGACGAACGGAGGCCTGATCTTCGCAACCAAGGCGCTGATGGATGCACAGGCGGCGACCTATACCGAGCCGCGCTCGGCTTGGGTTTATGCTGATCCGACTGCAGCAAACAATGGCGTCTACGTTCTTGATCCGGCGACGGATACATGGACGAGGGTTATGCGTCTTCCGTACGACTTTGTCATCGGAACTGACCTTGGGGCGGGTACGGCAAACGCTATCCAGATCGTTACCGACATTCCAGTTTCCGACGGCATGATCGTTGCGTTTTCGCTCTTCGAGGCGACGACGGCGAGCCTAGTGACCTTGTCCATCAACGGAGCTGCGGCGATCACGCTTGTGACAAATCGTGGCAATAATGCTTCGGCACTCACCGCCGGGATGGAGATCTGGGGGCGCTATCGCGCCTCCGACAGTACACTCCGTCTCCTTAACGACCAGGACGTTTCTGCGCTCGTAGCGCAGGCAGAGGGCGCACTTTCGCAGCTGCAAGCGGAGAAGGGTGCTCCTAACGGCGTTGCTACGCTTGACGGGACCGGTAAGGTTCCGGCCGCGCAGCTTCCGTCCTACGTCGACGATGTGCTGGAGTTCGCCAACTACGCCGCCTTACCCGTAACAGGCGAGGCGGGGAAGATCTACGTCACGCTCGACACCAACAACGAGTACCGCTGGTCCGGTTCCGCATACATCGAGATCGTTGCCTCGCCCGGATCGACGGACGAGGTGGCAGAAGGCACGACGAACCTTTACCACACGGCGGCTCGCGTCCGCGATACTCTTCTCGACGGCCTCTCGACGGCGGTCAATGCGGTTATCGCAGCGGGGGATAACGTGCTCTCCGCACTCGGGAAGTTGCAGGCGCAGGTCAGCAGCAAGGCTCCTATCGACAGCCCAGTGCTCACCACGGCAGCGAAGCTCACCGGGACAGGTTCCCCGAAGCTTGAGGTTGAAGCTACCGATGCTTCCACGCCCTATGTCAGGCTTAGGCGTGGCACCAGCTTCTTCGACATTGCCTTCAACACAGAGGGTAAGCTGGTAGTCAACAACTACAGCGTAGACGGCAACTTCATCGGACAGCCCTTCGTCATTCATGGCAACAACTTAATTGAAACTTCGGAAGGTCTCCAGGTCCACGGGGACCTCAGAGCATACACGCAGTTCTTCTTCGGGTACGGTCTGGCTACCGGGGGCCTGTCCTCCCTCGGCATGTTTGTCAGCGGCGTCGGTAACAACAACGTCACCATCGCTGGAACCAATGGGACCGGTGGTTGGCAGTGGGCGAGTGCACTCGAATGGCGCTCGGACCTTCTGACGTGGAACTTCAATTCCCGCCCGACTTGGAACGGCGTCGGGCTTGCCACGGTCGAGGAAGCCGCTGGTGGCGGTACTGGTGTTGCAGGTGTAAGCTCGTTCAAAGGGCGTACCGGGGCGGTTATCCCCATGGCCAACGACTACACGTCTTTGCAGATCGCCCACGGTGCCGCGAACGTCGAGGCTGTAATTGTCGATCTTTACAACAAGGCACCATTCTACACGCCAGAAAGACATGGCGCTGTTGGCGACGGCGTTACTGACGACGGTCCGGCGCTGCAGGCGATGCTCGATATCCTGCCGAACGGTGGCAGCATCGTCGTCCTCAAGGGGCAGTACAAGTGCAACCAGAAGCTCACACTCTCCAAGAGCGGCGTCCGCTTCATCGGCTCCCCGGCAAATACGTCCGTTGAGGGCTCGTGGATCAAGTTTGGAGACCTGTCTGCGATTGCGGACGACTGCTTCATCGTCAATGCTGGTGCAACGACCTTCGACGGCATCGGCTTCTATCTCGAAAGCGGCCCAGGTGCGACGTACAACATCATGCGCATCAACGGGTCGAACACACGCATCAACCATTGCACCTTCACCATGCCGGTGACGATTGCTGGTCGCTGCGGAGGCGTCTGGTTCATGCACGGTAATCGTCTGCGCATGTCGGACTGCCGTTTCGTGAACATCAGCGGCTATGCCAACCTTCTACAGTCCTCCGTTCACCCGAACGCAACGACGCGCGGCTCGACCTCGAACACCCCCGACATTCTGGAAACCGAGCGCAACATCTTCACGGGCGTCAACGGCGATTTCCAGACCAAGGGCGTCGTCTGCGGCGGCAATGGTGGCTCGTACCTCGACAGCGGGAACGTCTACCTGTTCCTCGAATACGGGTTCCTCGCGACCGAAGTCCTCGGTCAGAACTCGTCGTTCTTCTGGCTCCGCTCGAAGGGCTACGAGACGATCCAGAAGGATGCGATCCGCCTGAACTCCGGGGCTCAGGCCATCATCCAGGGTACCTACATCGGACAGTCCGGGCAGACCTATCAGGATGCCAATGGCGTCGGGATCGTCGCGGCAGGAACGTTCGGTGGCGGGATCATCATCAACGGCTGCGAGATCAGGGGGCAGAAGCGTCACGGCATCAACATCGCGTGCAGCAACGCGACCGTAACCGGGAACTACGTCACGGAGTGCAATACCTCCGGGCAGGCCAGTACCTACGGCATTCAGATGTCCGGTGGCTCCGGATACGTGTGCTCTGGTAACAACTTCAACTCGATCAACGATCCGGCTGGAACCACCGCGCACAGCTATGACATCAACGTCATTCCGGCAATCGCCACGAGGGCAACGGTTGTCGGCAACATGTGCCCGAAGGGATATCGCTATTCAACGGGTGTAGCTGTATCCGGCAACGCCGGGTCCGGAACTGCGGTCTAATCTCAGACGGACGACGCCCTATTCCAGTGCTAAGCTGAGGTCAAAGAAGCCGTTTACAGCAAAACCGAGAGCCGCCGCCATTATGAGTGCTGCGGCTCTCGTCATTGCATTCTTCACCAGCAGATATCGGTCTGGTCTTCTCGGGGCCAACTTCTCTCGTTCTTCAGCCCTGGCTTGTGCACGGGCGGCAATCCTAGCCTGTCGTCTCGCTTCTCGTTTTGCCTCGATCTTCTGCTGCCGGATCTCCATGTAAGACAGGCCGTCATGCACATGACCGTCACTCCCTATTCGCACGTCCTCTTCACGAGCCTGCTGAAAGGTGTGCGCTAGCTCTTCCTGCGTTATCCCCGGATCGCAGAAGAAGCATTCGAACATCTGCATGTTGAAATTGAGGACGTGTGGATGAACATGACGCCGATCGACGCTCCACTGGTTGTTGAACAGCCTGGTAACGCCTTCGTAGCTCGGCATGTAGTGGACACGCTGATCTCCGCTGTTCAACCGGAGGAATTCATCCAGCGCTGATCGTAGGATCGCCTTCGAGACCGCATCTGCGGTGAGGCACGAAACAGCCCGGAATGTCGCCGTCAGCGGGATTGGGGAGACAGAGAAGAGAATGTGTGAATCCGGCCGGAACTGACGGATGATGGCGTAAATCGCATTGAGGTTGGCGAGAGTTTCCGCGTGTGTGGCTACACGAAACTTGTGACGCGAAGGATCGTATTTTTCCTTCGGGACCGCTCGCCAGAAAACTTCCCCGGTCTGCTCGTCGTACCAGATTTCCGACAGGCCAAGTGTGATGATAAACAGCTCAGCGTGATCAAGAAGTTCCTTGGTATCGAGCCTGACGGATTCCTCGTAGCCAAATTCTTCGGCCTTGTACCCATGCCAGAGGTCAGCTTCCGGTCTCTTGTTAAGCCAGGCCCATTCGAACTGCTGCAGAATCGCAAACGAGTTCACAATCCCGTCGCCCATATTGGTGATATAGGCCTTGTTGTCTCTCTTCGTGAGGACATTGTAGCCGCGGGCGTGAAGATAGTTGCTGATATTCGCGGCGAAACAAGATCCAAACGCCACGATCGGCGTTTCGCGCTTCACAAACTTCGTCGGCGGCGTCCAACCCTTCATCAGGTATTCAGCCACAAAATCCGATCTGGACAACGAATTGTTTGAAGGATGGAAGTTGATGCTGTTGCCCCTGAAGAAGCTGCCTGAAGCTTTCTTCACTTCTCCGTCCTGCTCGTATGTGAAAGTTGCCATCACTCGCCCCTTGGTTGATTGCCGCATGCTAGCGATTGGATGATGCGAGTCAAATAGGTTGTACTTTGCGGGCCTTCGCTGTGAGGCCGATCACGCTCGGTGATGTGCTCATTAGGATAGACGGCCTAAGGCCCCGAAAGACTGCCGAGACTGATGACGGCATTCGAACTCCGGCCAGCCTGCTCGCGGAGCAATCGCGTGCTGTCATGACGGCGCACGCGCGCTGATCTGATTTCACAACAAGAGGATAGACCACCATGAAAACCACCCTGGATATCCAGCGGAGGCTGGCGGAGCTCGGCTTCGATCCCGGCCCGATTGATGGCGTGCGCGGTCGCAAGACAATTGCGGCCGTGAAGGGCTACCAGTCAGCCACCCACCTCGATCCGGACGGTATCGTCGGCCCGGCTACGCTCCGCGCCCTTTTCGGAGGGGCGGCAGTTTCCCCGTCCGACAGCCCGGACGTAGCGCCGTGGCTCGACGTCGCCTGGCGTATGAAGGGATTACACGAGCGGCGGGACAATGCCGCGCTGCGCGAGTTCCTCAAGAGCGACGGCGGCACGATCGGCGACCCGGCGAAGATCCCGTGGTGCGGCGACTTCGTGCAGACGTGCATTGCTATCGCGATGCCGGACGAGCCGCTTCCGGCCAACCCTTACGCGGCCATCAACTGGCTGAAGTTCGGCCGCGAAGACCAGCCGCAGCGTGGGGCGATCCTCGTCTTCTGGCGCGGTTCTCCGGATGGGTGGGAAGGGCACGTCGGGTTCTATGTCTCCGAGGACCAGACCCATTTCCATGTCATCGGCGGTAACCAGCAGGATTCCGTGACGGTGAGCCGGATTGCCAAGGCACGGCTGCGCAAGGGCGGGTGCCGCCTGCCGATTACCGGCCTTGTTGTCGAAGGCGGGGCCGTCCAGGCTGATGGTTCCGGCCTGACCGAAACCCGGAACGAGGCATGACGAACATGGAACGCTCGTGGCGCTATCGACGGCTGATGGTTTTTCTCATCGTCGTTTCCTGCCTGTGCATGCTGTTCGCAGCCCTGCTGATTGGCGGGAGCGATCCGGTGACGCTTTCGATCGTCTCCGGGGCTTTCATGACCCTGATCGCCGTCGCTGGCGGATATCTCGGCATCGCTGCATGGGACGACAAGGTGAAGGGCAAGGAAATCCTCGACGGGATCTCCGATCGGCTCAACGAAAGGCAGTGAGGGCAGCCATGGCCTATCTGCTAACACGCCTCCGGGCGGCCATTGCCGCCTGGGATGTCATTCTTCTCGCCGTCGCGCTCACCGTGGCTGCGTTCATCGTTTGGCCCGGCTGGGTACGGCAGGCCAAGGAGGCGGGCGCCTTGAGCGTTCGGCTCGAGTGGATGGAGAAGCAGCGCCGTGCCGCGATCGACGCCGAGAAGATCAGGCAGGAAGCGCAAGCGAAGATCGATGCTGCCGAGCGGCAACTGATCAACCGGCAGATCGAAGCGTCGATCGAGAGGGACGATCTCCTATCGGCGATCAAGGAAGAGAGGGAGTCCAATGCGGACAAGACTGACGACAACGGTGCTGCTTGCCGCCCTATGCCTGACCGGGTGCGGAACGCGCTCAACGCTATCGGCGGTCGACGAGGGGACGGCCCCGGCTCACGTCAGTGAGAGCATCAAGGGCGACTGCGACCTTCCGGTACCGGTCCCAGCGGACGTCCAGCGCGAAGAAGAGTGGGCGCTCTGGGGGAGGGACCGGCAAGCCCTCGTAGACTGCGGCGCATTGAACGCGGCGAAGGGTGCGTCGATCGAGGCTCTGGAACGTCAGGTGGCAAAATGAGGGGAATAAGCAACGAACGATCGAACGACCACCTGATCGGCAAACTCGAAGGACAGATGGAGTTCATGCAGCAGCAGATAGCTGCTCTTGCTCCGGCCATCGAGACATCACGCAAGGAGTCGAGTGACGGCCGTGCCCGCATATACGGCGAGCTCGAGGCGGTGCGTGCGGAGATCCAGTCGAGCAAGGCCGAGCTGCTCGCCCTCAAGGAAACCATCAACGCCCACAAGTCTACGATCGCCATGGTCAACATCTGGAAAGAGCGGTTGATCGGCATGATCGTGATGCTGGCGGCTCTATCATCGGCCGTCGGCGCCGCCGTCGCGCTGCTATGGAAATGGCTTCTCGCGAAGCTTGGATTGCTCTGGTAGTCAGGATATCCACAGACGATGAAAACTGTGGATTAAACGACGAGCGGCGTTGGACCACAGCATTGTAACGAGTTGATCTATAACGACCGTATTGCATCAGCCGTTGGACCATTTATCCCCGGAAAACAGCGCCTTTGTGCGCTTTTGCGAGTCTTCTCGACCGCACCAAAAACCCGGCTTCGGCCGGGTTTTTTGTTTTCGGCCAGTCAGTTGGCTCTCCGCGCCTTGGCGCTCGCCACCCTCCTCACACCCGCGTCTTTTCCCACTTCTTCGTCAGCCGGTCGCGCTTCAGCTTCGACAGGCGTTGCAGCCAGAAGATGCCGTCGATCTGGTCGATTTCGTGCTGCATGCAGATCGCCGGAAAGCCGTCGAGTTCCTCCTCGTGGGTCATCCCGTCGAGATCCTGGTAACGGACCCGGACGGCGCGGGGACGGGTCACGGTCTCGGTCGCGCCGGGCATCGAGACGCTGCCCTCGGTATGGCTCATCTCATCGCCGGAGGACCAGAGGATTTCCGGATTGACGTAGGTGCGCCAGCCGCCGATCTCCGGCAGGTCGAGTACCACGAGCCGCAGCAGGACGCCGACATGGGCGGCGGTGATTCCGACGCCCGGTGCCGCCTTCATCGTGTCGTAGAGGTCGTTCGCCAAGGTGGCGAGATCGGCGCCGAAATCGGTGACGGGCGCGCATGCGGCCTTCAGCGCCGGGTGCGGATAGGTGACCAGGGGAGGGACCGCCACGATGTGCCTTTCTGTGCTGCGACTGCGTCGGATCAACAGGTTAGCAGGCCTCCTTCGCATTTGCACACGCCCGTGTCGGGATATCCTCGCTCACGGTTGACAATGCGGTTTTTACCGCCATTCTCCAAAGCTGCCGGGATACGCAGGACGAGTTGATTTCTTAGGGTGAGGGCGCAGGCATGACGGATACCGGCGACGAATTCCTCGTTCGGCCCCCGCAGGACGAACTCCCCGACGACATCTATTCCGAGGACGGCTCCGTTCGGTCCGATTTCCTCGCCCTGGTTGGCGCGGCGATCGCCGACCGCGATACGCTCTTCCTGCGCCAGCGCGTCGCCCGGCTGCACGAATCGGAACTCGGCGACCTCATCGAGGCGATCCAGCCGGAACAGCGTCTCGCCCTCGTGCGCCTCCTCGGCGACGACTTCGACCTGACCGCGCTCACCGAGGTCGACGAGGCGATCCGTCTGCAGATTGTCGACCAGATGTCGAACGAGCAGATCGCCGCGGCGATCGGCGATCTCGATTCGGACGACGCCGTCTACATCCTCGAGGACCTCGACCACGAGGACCGGGAGGAGATTCTCGCCAAGCTGCCGTTCACCGAGCGGGTGCGCCTGCGCCGGGCGCTCGATTATCCGGAAAGCTCGGCCGGCCGGCGCATGCAGACCGAGTTCGTCGCGGTGCCGCCCTTCTGGACGGTCGGGCAGACGATCGACTACATGCGTGACGAGGACGATCTGCCGGAGAGTTTTACCCAGATCTTCGTCATCGACCCGACCTTCAAGCTGCTCGGTACCGTCGACCTCGACCGCATCCTGCGCACCAAGCGCCAGATGAAGATCGAGACAATCATGCGCGAGACCAGCCACGCGATCCCAGCCGAGATGGACCAGGAAGAGGCGGCCCAGCTCTTCGAGCAATACGACCTTCTGTCGGCTGCCGTCGTCGACGAGAACGACCGGCTCGTCGGCGTGCTCACCATCGACGACGTCGTCGACGTCATCCAGGAAGAGGCGGAGGAGGACCTTCTGCGCCTTGGCGGCGTCGGCGACGAAGAACTGTCGGACAGCGTCGTGGAAACCTCGCGCTCGCGCGTGCCGTGGCTCGCCGTCAATCTCGTCACCGCCTTCATCTCGGCCTCGGTGATCTCGCTCTTCGAGGGGACCATCGAGCAGGTGGTGGCGCTGGCGATCCTGATGCCGATCGTCGCCGGCATGGGCGGCAATGCCGGTTCGCAGACGATGACCGTCACCGTGCGGGCGCTCGCGACCCGTAACCTCGACATCCACAATGCCTGGCGCGTTGCGCGGCGCGAGGCCGGCGTCGGCCTCATCAACGGTATGCTCTTCGGCACGCTCGTCGGCGTCGTCGCCGCCATCTGGTTCCGTGACGTCTCGATCGGCGGCATCATCACGACCGCCATGCTAATCAACATGTTCGCGGCCGCAATGGCGGGCATCACCATCCCGGTGCTGCTTCACCGGTCGGGCACGGACCCGGCGGTTTCCTCCGCGGTCTTCGTGACCGCGATCACAGACACGACCGGCTTCCTGAGCTTTCTCGGGCTTGCGACCTGGTGGTTCATGTCCGGGTGAAGGAGAAAATTGACTTGCACGTAAAAGTCAATAATATGACTGTTTCCAGATGAATCGGAACAGGCAGTGAAAAAGTATTACAGCATAACGGAACTGACGCGTGAATTCGGCGTCTCGACCCGGACCTTGAGGTTCTACGAAGACGAAGGCCTGTTGCATCCCGAGCGTCGCGGCCGAACGCGTCTCTATCGTGCTGCCGACCGTCGGCTGCTGCAGGAAATTCTGCGTGGCCGGCGCATCGGGTTCACCGTAGCCGAGATCCGCGAAATCGTCCAGGTTTACAAGGAGCCGCCGGGCGAGATCGGTCAGCTCAAGATGATGATGAAGAAAATCGACGAGAAGCGCGAAGAATTGCGCCAGAAGCGCAAGGATATCGACGAGACGCTCGCCGAACTCGACAACGCCGAGGAGGCCTGTCTCACGCGGCTCGTCGAGATCGGCGTCGGGACCTGACGCTTCTCAGATCCAGCGACGGGTGCGCTGGCAGTATCGCTCGAATTCGATGCCGAAGCGGGCGAGCAGATGCATTTCCTCACAGCGGATCGCGACCAGCGTCGTGACCACGGCCGCGGTAACGGCGGCGACGAAGAACCAGCTATTGCCCGTCAGCAGCCCGAAGGCGATCGTCATCAGCGTATAACCGAGATAGATCGGATTGCGGGTGAAGCGGAACGGGCCGTTCGTCACCAGGCGCTGTGCGCAGCGGTTCGGGAGCACCGCCGTGTGGCATTCGAGGAGCGTCTTCACCGCCCATATGTCGAGGCTGAGCGCGACGAGCGCGAGCACCCCTCCGAGCGTCCAGAGGAGATAGCCCTCACGCGGCAGCGGCGGCAGAAGGCCGACATAGCGATCGAGCAGCAGCGCCGCGACGATCGCGACGCCGTAGAGCAGGGGTGGCCAGGGATACTTAAGTGGTTTCAGGCGATAGGCGTTCATGATCATGTCCTGTCATTGGCTGACTGCGGTACATTCACGGGCTAGCTGCAACACACGTTCATCCTGATCCGGCTGGATTGCGCCAGACTGGAGAGGTTCGAAGAGAGACTGTTGCATCAGTTTGTCCAGGGTGCATCCGCAGAAGCGGCTGCAGACCTCCGCCTGGCTGCCTTCGGTCCGGCAGCTGGTTTCGCAGCTCTGCAGATAGGACTGCATAGGATCAGGTTTCTGCGGCGGGACGATGATCGAGATCAAGTAGACGGTCGCGATCAACAGGGGCTGATGCAAGAGGTAGACGATGAGGCTGTGGCGGCCGCCGAAGCGCAGGATCGCCGGGCCTTGTGGCGCGTTGGGGAGCGTGTCGAG
>DATGWU010000295.1:0-2565 GCA_035299345.1 Rhizobium sp. | reverse complement strand
CGCCACCTGCGGCTGCGCCCACCACGCCGAGTTCGACTGGGGCAAGCGCGACATCACCTGCAACATCAACTTCTTCATGAACGTCCCCGTGACGCCCGCCGGCGACCTCAAGTTCGACGACGGCGTGTCGGGTCCCGGCCGGTACGTCGAGCTGCGCGCCGAGCGCGATGTCATCTGCCTCATCTCGAACTGCCCGCAGCTGAACAACCCCTGCAACGCCTACAACCCGACGCCGATCGAGGTCCTCATCTGGAATCCCTGAGGAGCTGGAAGCGGAAATCGGGAGAACTGACGGAGACACCTCCGTTCCTGATTCCCTGATATCCACATTCCCCACCGTCTTCCATGTTTTCGAAAGTTCTCATCGCCAACCGCGGCGCCATCGCCTGCCGCATCATCCGCACGCTGCGCCGGCTCGCTATCAAGTCCGTCGCCGTCTATTCCGAGGCCGACGTCGGCTCGCTCCACGTCGCGCAGGCCGACGAGGCCGTGCCGATCGGGCCCGCGCCCGCTGCGCAGAGTTACCTCGTCGTCGACAAGATCCTCGAGGTCGCGCGCCGAACCGGCGCGCAGGCGATCCATCCCGGTTACGGTTTCCTGTCTGAGAATCCCGGATTCGCCGAGGCGTGCGCCGCCGCCGGTATCGTCTTCATCGGGCCGAAACCCAACCAGATGCGCCGCTTTGGCCTCAAGCACACCGCGCGCGAGATCGCGCAGGCCGAGGGCGTGCCACTCCTGCCCGGCACCGGCCTGCTGCCGGATGTCGCCACCGCGCTGCTCGAGGCCGAGCGCATCGGCTATCCGGTGATGCTCAAGAGCACCGCTGGCGGCGGTGGCATCGGCATGCAGCTTTGCTGGAGCGCGGCGGAGCTTGAGCCAGCCTTCGCTCGCGTCGACCGCCTCAGCCGCGCCAACTTCAAGGAGAGCGGCCTCTTCCTTGAGAAATACGTCGAGCGCGCCCGCCACATCGAGGTGCAGATCTTCGGCGACGGCCGCGGTCACGTCGTCGCGCTCGGCGAACGCGAGTGCTCCGTGCAGCGCCGCAACCAGAAGATCATCGAGGAGACGCCCGCGCCCGGCCTCTCCGACGAGACACGCGTCCGCCTGCTCGATTGCGCCGAACGGCTCGGCCGCGCCGCCGGCTACGAGTCGGCCGGCACCGTCGAGTTCGTCTACGACGACGCGACCGACGAGTTCTATTTCCTCGAGGTAAATACGCGTCTCCAGGTCGAACACGGCGTGACCGAGGAGGTCACCGGTCTCGACCTCGTCGAGTGGATGGTCCGCCAGGCCGCGGGCGAACTCGACCTCTCCGGCTTCGTCCGACACGCAACAGGCGCCTCGATCCAGGTCCGCCTCTACTCCGAGGATCCGGGGAAAAACTTCCAGCCCGCCACCGGCGTGCTCACCGAGTTCGTGATCCCGCGTAGCCTGCGCATCGAGACCTGGTGCGAACGCGGCACCGAGGTCAGCCCGTACTACGACCCGATGCTCGCGAAGCTCATCGCCCGCGGCCCCGACCGCGCCGCGGCGCTCGCGCAGCTCACGCAGGCGTTGGCCGAGACGCGCGTCGGCGGGTTGGAGACGAATCTCCTCTACCTCCGTCAGATCCTCGACTCCGCGGGCTTCGTCGCCGGCAAGGTCACCACGCGCTACCTCGAGACGCTGCCCTACGCGGCGCCGACGATCGATGTGCTCGACGGCGGCACGCAGACCACCGTGCAGGACTATCCCGGTCGCCTCGGCCATTGGGACGTAGGCGTTCCGCCCTCCGGCCCAATGGACCCGCTGGCGTTCCGCCTTGCGAACCGCCTCGTCGGAAATCCCTCCTCGGCTGCCGGCCTCGAGATCACGCTTTCCGGTCCGACGCTGCGCTTCAATACCGCCGCCACCGTCGCGCTCACCGGCGCCGCGCTCGCAGCGACGCTCGACGGCAAGCCTGTCGCCGCTTGGCGCGCCTTCCGTGTGAAGGCCGGCCAGACGCTCCGCCTCGGCGCGCTCACCGGCGCCGGCATGCGTGCGTATCTGGCGATTCGGCACGGCTTCGACGTGCCCGACTACCTCGGCAGCAAGAGCACGTTCACGCTCGGCCTCTTCGGCGGCCACGCCGGCCGCGCGCTGCGCACTGGCGATGTGCTCCGGGTGAACGCCGTCCCCGTCCTGCCCAACGACCTCGAGTCCGCGCCGGCGAAGCTCCCCGCCGCGCTGATCCCGACCTACGCCCGCGAATGGGAGATTGCCGTCCTCTACGGCCCGCACGGCGCGCCGGACTTCTTTCAGTCCGAGGACATCGCCGATCTCTTCTCCGCGACCTACGAGGTACATTTCAACTCCGCCCGCACCGGTGTGCGCTTGATCGGCCCGAAGCCGCGCTGGGCGCGCAAGGATGGCGGCGAGGCCGGCCTGCATCCGTCGAACATCCACGACAACGCCTACGCGGTCGGCGCGATCGATTTCACCGGCGACATGCCGATCATCCTCGGCCCCGACGGCCCGAGCTGCGGCGGCTTCGTCTGCCCGGCCACGATCATCTCCGCCGACCTCTGGAAGGCCGGCCAACTCCGG
>DATGWU010000294.1:0-1664 GCA_035299345.1 Rhizobium sp. | reverse complement strand
TCGATGGCGAGAGCTGGGTGGTATGGCCGAGCGGCGGAGGCGCGTATGGCACTGGCGCGCTCGGCCTGGGTGCCGTCGAGGCGATTCATTTCGGCCGGAAGGAAGCGCCTGAGACGCCGCTCTTCGAAGCGCTGATTCGGGCGGGTGCTTTCGAGGGCCTCTTCGAGGCCGAGCTGATCACATTGTTCCGGTCCGCCCGCAAGATCGTCGACCCGGGCGAGTTCGGGCAGCGCCCCTCGCGTCGCACCCGCTCACTCTCCTAGCGGCGGGCCGATCTTCACCTCGTTCTCTTCCACCTTGATGGCATAGCGCTGCAGCGCCTCGTGGCCACCATCGACGCGATCGCCGGTGGTCACGTCGAATGCCGCCTCGTCCGCCGGACACGTGATCACGTCACCCTTCAGCAGACCGTCGCGCGCCAGGTTCGTCCCGTCCACCGGGCAGCTGGCATCAAAGGCGTAATACGTCTGTCCGACGTTGGTCAAACCGACATGCCGGCCGTGCACGGCCACTTCCTTGATCGAGCCCGGCCCGATGTCGGGCGTTCTGGCTACCGGAATGAATTCATCGCTCATGTCCTGCCTCCGGCTCTTCAAAGAGCAAGCGCCGTTCCCTATCTTCACGAGCTTGTAAAACCGAGGAGACACGAGAGCTTGGCGAAGAAGAGAATTCTGACCGGAGACCGGCCCACGGGCCGGCTGCACCTGGGTCACTGGGTGGGCAGCATACAGAACCGCGTTCGGCTGCAGGACGAATACGAGTGCTTCTTCATCGTGGCCGACCTGCATACGCTGACCACGAAGCCGGAGAAAGAGGCCATCGCGGAAGTCGAGCGCAACATCCGCGAGATGGTGCTCGATTACCTCGCCTCCGGCATCGATCCGAAGAAGTCCGTGATCTTCGTGCAGTCCGCGATTCCGGAAACCGCCGAGCTGGCGCTCCTGTTCAGCATGCTGGTTTCGGTGCCGCGGCTCGAGCGCCTGCCGAGCATCAAGGACATGGCCGAAGCCGCGCATCTCGACGTCATGCCGTTCGGGCTGCTCGGCTATCCCGTGCTGCAGGCCGCGGACATCATGCTGCCGCGCGCCAACCTGGTGCCGGTCGGCAAGGACAACGTGCCGCACGTCGAAGTCACGCGCGACATCGTTACCCGCTTCAACAACCTCTACGGCGACGTCTTGCCGCTGCCCGAAGCGCTCGTGAGCGAAGTGCCGACACTGCCGGGCATTTACGGCACGCAGAAAATGTCGAAGTCACTCGACAACGCCATCATGCTGTCCGATTCAGCCGACGTGGTGAACAAGCGCGTGATGCAGATGTATACGGACCCGAATCGCGTGCGCGCCGACATTCCCGGCACCGTCGAGGGAAACCCAGTCTTCATCTACCACGACGTCTTCAATCCGGACAAGGACGAAGTCAACGACTTGAAGGACCGCTATCGCGCGGGCAAAGTCGGCGACGTGGAGGTCAAGCGGAAGCTCGCGAAAGCGATCAATGACTTCCTCGAGCCGATGCGTGAGCGGCGGGCGCACTTCGAGCAGCACCTGGACGACATCGACGACATCATTCGGGAAGGGAATCGTCGCATGATGAGCGAGGCCCGCCTGACGATGCAGATCGTCAAGGACGCGATGGGCCTCGGCTACCTGAAGACCTGAGAC
>DATGWU010000293.1:0-2049 GCA_035299345.1 Rhizobium sp. | reverse complement strand
GACAACCTGCCGACGCTCGTCGAACGGCTGGTGCGCGAGGAGATCGAACGGGTCGCGCGCGGCCCGCGCCGCTGATTTTCAGCAACGAAGACAGAGACAGGCCGCTTGGGGCCGCTCCGGCGCCCGGGGCGGCTTTCTTGTTGACACTGGCGGCCCCGTCCGGTTTACCGCTTAAATGACATCAATCGTGTTGATCCCTTCAACGCTTTCTGGGTTTGGTCAGGAAATGCTCGAAAAAACCTATGACGCCACGACAGTCGAACCGAAAATCGCCAAGGCCTGGGAGGATGCGGATGCATTCCGCGCCGGCGCCAATGCCGAGGCAGGCGAGGACAGCTTCACAATCGTCATACCGCCGCCGAACGTGACCGGTTCCCTGCACATGGGCCACGCGCTCAACAATACGCTGCAGGACATCATGATCCGCTTCGAGCGGATGCGCGGCAAGGATGTGCTGTGGCAGCCGGGCATGGACCATGCCGGTATCGCGACGCAGATGGTCGTCGAGCGGCAGTTGATGGAGCGCCAGCTTCCCGGCCGGCGCGAGATGGGCCGCGACGCCTTCGTCGAAAAGGTCTGGGAGTGGAAGAACGAATCCGGTGGCCTGATCTTCAACCAGTTGCGCCGCCTCGGCGCGTCCTGCGACTGGTCGCGCGAACGCTTCACCATGGATGAGGGCCTTTCCGAGGCGGTCGTCGAAGTCTTCGTCAGCCTCTACAAGGAAGGGCTGATCTACAAGGACAAACGTCTCGTCAACTGGGACCCGAAGCTGCTGACGGCGATCTCCGACCTCGAGGTCGAGCAGATCGAGGTCAACGGCAATCTCTGGCACCTGCGCTATCCGCTGGAAGACGGCGTTACCTACCAGCATCCGGTCGCCTTCGACGAAGACGGCAATCCGACGGAATGGGAGACGCGCGACTATCTGGTCGTCGCGACGACCCGCCCGGAGACGATGCTCGGTGATACCGGCGTCGCCGTCCATCCGGACGATGCGCGTTACAAGGAGATCGTCGGCAAGCACGTGATCCTGCCGATCGTCGGGCGCCGCATTCCGATCGTTGCCGACGAATATCCGGACCCGACCGCCGGCACTGGCGCGGTCAAGATGACGCCGGCGCACGACTTCAACGACTTCGAGGTCGGCAAGCGCGCCGGCCTGGGGATGGTCAACATCCTGAACGTCGATGCGACGGTCGGCATCGTCGGCAATGACGACTTCCTCGAAGGACTGACGCCGACCCGCGAGCAGGAGATGGTCTGGTCCGAATTGGAAGGGCTCGACCGTTTCGCCGCCCGCAAGAAGATCGTCGAGATTCTCGAGGCTGAAGGACTGGTCGACAGGATCGAGCCGCACAAGCACACGGTGCCGCATGGCGACCGCGGCGGCGTGCCGATCGAGCCGCGGCTCACCGAACAATGGTATGTCGACGCCAAGACGCTCGCCAAGCCGGCGATCGCCTCGGTCCGCGAAGGCCGCACGAAATTCGTCCCGAAGAACTGGGAAAAGACCTATTTCGAGTGGATGGAGAACATCCAGCCCTGGTGCGTCTCGCGGCAGCTGTGGTGGGGACACCAGATTCCCGCCTGGTATGGTCCGGATGGCCAGGTCTTCGTCGAGAAGACCGAAGAGGACGCCCTGCACGCCGCCATTCAGCATTACATCTCGCATGAAGGTCCTTGGAAAGCCTGGGTCGAGGAGAAGCTCGAGAACTTCGCGCCGGGCGAGATCCTTACGCGTGACGAGGATGTCCTCGACACGTGGTTCTCCTCCGCGCTCTGGCCGTTCTCGACGCTCGGCTGGCCGCAGAAGACCGAGGCGCTCGCCAAGTACTATCCGACGGATGTGCTGGTCACGGGTTTCGACATCATCTTCTTCTGGGTCGCGCGGATGATGATGATGGGGATGCACTTCATGAAGGACGAGACCGGAACGCCGGTCGAGCCTTTCCATACCGTCTATGTGCACGCTCTGGTCCGTGACAAGAACGGCCAGAAGATGTCGAAGTCGAAGGGCAACGTCATCGATCCGCTGCAGCTGATCGATGA
>DATGWU010000292.1:0-2078 GCA_035299345.1 Rhizobium sp. | reverse complement strand
CATCCATATCGAGATGACCGGCAAGGACGTGACCGAGTGCACCGGCGGCGCGCGTGCCGTGACGGCCGACGACCTTCAGGACCGTTATCACACCCATTGCGATCCGCGGCTCAACGCCGACCAGGCGCTGGAGCTCGCCTTCCTGCTCGCCGAGCGGATGAAGGGCGGACGTGACGAGAAGCGGATGATGGCTGCCAACGCCTGATCGATAGATCCGCTTGAAGCGAGATAAGAGCCGGCCCGCAAGGCCGGCTTTTTCATTGCACGAGGACCGGCCTCCGGCAGGAGGCGTAGCTGACGGAGACGTCCGCCTCGCCCACCTTCACACCAAGCGTCAACAGGGTGTTGTACAGGATCGTGTCGAGCGGCACCGTCAGCGTCGACAGGCTTTGTGCCAGCGCAGTCTGCAGCGATTGAGGCGTCCCGAGCGTCAACGCCGCCACGCGGATGTCGACTTTGAGATTCTCGAGCAGGGAGCGCTGCAGACTCGTCAGTGTCTGGGCTGTAGACACGGATTTCGTCACGCCTCCAGCTATGTCCGTCGCGGTGAAGACCAGCGACTTCTTGTAGAGGTTCGTGACATTGATATCGCCCATGGCCACTATGTCGATGAGCGCCGTGTCGAGAAGCGTCGCCTTGGTGACCCGTGGCTTCACACCGAAATTCGCGAAGGCCGTCGGATCGACATTTCCGAGCGCCAGCTCGACCGGGCCGGGAACCGCCTCGATGCCGACATCGGCTTTGCCGTCGGATCGGCATGATATGTCGGCCAGTCGCGCTTCGGCATGGGCGAGTTCGAGGTAGATCGGGATCCTGAGCTTGGTGCCGGCGAGCGCGAGAATGCCGTCGCCGGTGATCTCGAGCGAGAGGCGCGTCTGAGCGGTCCGCACCACAGTTCCGGGATCGCCGACCGCGAGAGGCGGCGTGCCGACCGGCGGCTCGCCGATTGCAAGCCTGAGCGTCGCGGTGGCAAGGCCGGGCACGCTCTGCTTGAGGTCGACCGCCAGCTGAGAATTGCCGTTTGCGGCGACGGCGGCGGCGGTCAGCAGATCGAAGGCGTTCACGTTGACGGTCAGGTTTTCTGCAGTGCCGACCGGCAGGCTGGCCACTGGACCGAGCGTGAGCACGTCGTTGAGGCTCACGGTGAGGGCCGCGTGATCGACGGCGGTCGCCAGACGAGCCAGAACCGTGTTCATCCTGCTGGAGAGCCCGGGATTGCGGCTCATGGCGTCGATGAGGGTGCCGAGTTTGACGTTCGCATCAAGAACGTCCTGATAGGTGCCGGCGGTGAGATTGATGTCGGTCGCGAGCATGTCGATCGTCTTCAGCGCATCGATATGCGTGTCGACCAGAGCTTCGTAATCCATGACGTCGAGGTCGACGGATGTGCCGAGCAGACCGGAGAGCAGGGCGTTCAGCACGCCGCCATGCAGGCTGGCGAGACGACTCCCTACCGCGAAAGCCGCCAGCTTGTCTGCTGCTGCGACTGCTTTCGCCGAGAGGACAGGGGCCTTGGCAAAGGCGGAGGCAAAGTAGAGATCGGCCTTGCGCGTCACCTCGACCTTGACGGCATCGGGGCTGCTTGTCGTCACCGCGAACCGCTCGCCGACGGGGAGCGCAACATCGGGGCTGTAACGGCCGACCGCGACCTTCGCGACCTCTGCAGGCACGCTGTCCGGCGTGATCCCCACCGTACGGCCGTCGATGATGAGGTGATCTCCCTGCAAAACCGGGATCGAGATGTTGTTCGCCCGGAAGTAGGCGGCAACCGCCGCCTCGGGTGCGGCGGCCTGCGCCGCCGCCGAGATCGCGGCGAGATCAGCCGCCTGCTGCAGGGCTCTCTGCTGCAGCGTCAGATTTCCATAGTCGACGCCGAGCGCAAGGGTGCCGATGATCAGTGGCGCCACGAGCGCGGCGGAAATGGCGATGTTTCCTTTGTTGTTCCGCAGGAGCGCGGAGCGGAGCGTGGTCGGCTTGCTCATGTCAGAGGCCCCCGAGGCGTATGGTCGCAAAGCGGGTAATGTGTTCGTCCGGCATTGCGAAACCGTAGAGGTTCCAGATCGGCAGGCCGGCGGCAT
>DATGWU010000291.1:0-1706 GCA_035299345.1 Rhizobium sp. | reverse complement strand
CCTGCTTAACCGAGAGATTCTTCAGTGAGGACCAGTTGAGGCCGATATCGCTGCCGTCATTGTTCGTCACTTCGATGAACTTCGACTCGATCATGACTTGGGCGGTGGCCACATCGAGCTTGGCGATGATCGGCTTGATCTTCTCCTGACGCGAAGGGCGCTCGGTGATGACCAGCGCGTTGTTGCGTTGATCGATCTGGATCCGACCCTTCACGGGATCGGCCGTCTCCACCATGCCGGAGATGGTCGGAAGGATCTTGGAGGCCTCGGCATAGTTGAGGATATAGACCTCGGTCACGGTCTGTTCCTGAGCGAGGGCATCGACACTCACCACACGGATGATGTTCTCATCCTCCATGAAAGTGTAGCCGACCGGAGTCAGGACCTCGCGGAAGATCTGACGCCAAGTGACGTTGCGCAGCTTGATCGAGGTGCGACCCTGCAACGTCTCGGGTACGACGAGGTTCAGCTCGAACATATCCGCGACATTCCGGAGAATCGTCCGGATTTCCTCGTTCGGGAAATCGACCGAAATGAGATCCTTCTTCTCATTCAAGGTGGCGGTTGAAGGGGTCGGCGCGTCGGGGGAGACGGCCGGAGCACTGTTCTGCGCCACCATGGGCAGGGCACAGAGCGATGCAGCAGCGAAGACAAGCAGTGTGTGACGTTTCATACGGAGAATCATTTGATGGGCCGTTCGGCCTCCTGACCGTTGTAGCGGATGCGGAACCGGTTGCTGGCGATGCTGGCGATCTCGATGACGTATTCAACCTTGTCGAGCGTCACTATGAGTTTATCACCGATTTTTTGCCGCCGCTCCGTGAAGAGCAGATAGGGCTCGCCGCCGAGTTGGACGCTGCCGGTCGGTTTGATCATTTCGATCAGCGCCTTCACCAGTTGCTCGTCAGTCAAGCCCGAGGACTTCGGACCTTCTTCAGATGCGACCTCCCAGCGAAGGTTCGCAGCCGGAGGATTGAATGGATCCACGGTGCCCGTGGACGCCGACCTGTTCACGCCTTCAGTGGGGGCGATGCGCGAAGCACTTTCGACGACTGCCTCTCGGCTGGCTGCAGTCGAGACGGCCCCTTGCGCACGAAGCAGCCCTGAAGTGGAGGCCAGCGCCAAGGAAACCAGGACAAGACGGCGTATCATGACTTTTTCGCGAGCAGCTGCAGATTGAGGTTGAGCGCAACCTGGGGTTTCCCGCCAGACTGTTCGTTTGCACGCTGGAGCGAGAAGTCGGTCAGGCGATAGAGCCGCTCTCCGTTCTCCAATGCCCGCAAAAATGTGACGACCTGAGCGTAGCTTCCCTGGACCACGATGTTGAACCCTGCGGGAACATACGCCGAGTTTTTCGGTGCATCCTTCGGCACGCCGGTGGGGCGCAGCACGACCACGCGAACTCCGGTGTTACTTTCGAGCCGATAGAAATAGGCTTGGTTGCCGGAGACATCATCGAGCCCGATCAACATCGCCTCGAGGCGTGGCACATGCTTGTTGAGCACCTCGAGATGCTGTTCAAGACCGGCGGCATTGCGCAAATTCCGCTCCGCAGTCTGTGTTGTCATACGCCTCGTCTCCAGTTCGGCCGCGGCATCTGCTGAAGCTGATCCGCGAAAGAGAGCGAAACCAGCAAGCAGCAGGGCCAGACCGGCTCCGGAAAGAGCTAGGCGATAGCGTCGCAGGAGGTTGGTCGGTGATGGATC
>DATGWU010000290.1:0-2631 GCA_035299345.1 Rhizobium sp. | reverse complement strand
CCGAGGACATCACCGCGCTTGCACGGCCGGTCGGCCCCGCCGCCTGGCCGGGGCTCTCTCCGGTCCGTCCGGTATCGGTCGTCGCCTTGCCGGATGGGCTAACCCCGATCATGCCGTTACCGTCGGACCACAGACCGACGCGCGAATTCCTGACCGGCTGCTGCAACGTGCTGATCGCGGCCGAGGAGGGTCTCAATGCGCTCGACGCCAAGTCCGGTGACGGCGACACCGGGTCGACGCTCGCCGGCGCCGCCCGCGCGCTCGTCAAGGCGATGGACAGGCTGCCGCTTTCCGACCACACGCAACTCTTCCGGGCGATCGGGCTCGAACTCAGCCAGACGATGGGCGGCTCTTCCGGGGTCCTGCTCGCGATCTTCTTTGCCGCGGCCGGTGACGGTGCTTCGAGTGGCCTGCCGATCCGGGACGCTTTGCGGGCCGGGCTTGCGCGCATGCAGGAGATCGGCGGAGCAAAGGTCGGCGACCGCACGATGGTCGACGCCCTCGCCCCGGCTCTCGATGCCCTCGAAGGCGGACTGAAGGCAGCGGCTGAGGCGGCCCGTGCCGGAGCCGACCGAACCGCGACCCTCGCCAAAGCCCATGCCGGCCGCGCCGCCTATCTCAGCTCGAGACAGCTCCTGGGGCACGCCGATCCGGGCGCCGAGGCCGTGGCGCTGCTGTTCGAGTTCCTGGCCCGGTCAGCGAACGGTGAGACAGCAAGCGCAGGGGCGCGCTAGAAGGCTGCCGACGTCGAGGAGTATCCGGTCCGTCCGCAACGATCACGTCAGTAACGTGAGAGCGGACGGGACCGGCAGACGGCAGATCCTTCACCCCATCGATTGGGAGGCGAGTGTGAAGACCATGGCCTGCCCGTCCTCACCCGAACCATAATCGGCGTGTTCGCCGAGCGTCATCGTCGTGACGGTATCGAATACCGGCAGCCCGCATTGCTGCACGAAATTGGCGAATGCCCCCGTCTTGAAGTGCGTATCGAGCCGGAGAAAGGTGCCTGCGTGAGCGGCCACATGCGGGTGCAAGACGGCAATCGCTTCTTCTTCGTTGAAGGCAGTGACGGGTCCGATGACGTGTCCCCGGCCGAAACGGCGGCACATGGAGAAAGCCCTGAGGTTTTGTCCGCGAAAGAGCCCGTAGGAGACCGATTGTTCGAAGAGGCGTGCAAGATGCAGCGACCGGGCGGCGGCAAAGGCCGGTGCATCGAGCGCCGTCATCTGGTCGAGATCGGCCGGGGAGAGCTCCCGAAGCGTCAGCCCGGCGGGAATTTGCGGAGCGTCCGGCATCGGACGCGCATCGCCCTGACACTGATAGACGGTTGCCCTCGGCGAGAAGCCCAGTGAGAGATAGAGCCGATAGGCGGCGCGCGTTGCGTTGAGCCGCAGTCGGCGCTTTCCGAATTCCCCGGAGATCAGCTTCCGCATCAGCCATTGTGCCGCACCGTTGGTCTGCAGCCGCGGCGACGTGATGACCATGCCGATAGTCGCAAAGTCGTCACCGTGGGGAAACCACATCGCCGAGCCGAGCACCCGGTCGATCTCGTCCAGCGCGGCAAATCCCCGTCCGATCTCGAGCAGGAAACGCCAGTCCTCGGCACGATGCGGCCATCCGACTGCAATCGAAAGGGCGTGCAGTTGCGAGAGGTCGACATCCGCGATGTCGGCAAGACGCATGCGGAACGTGTCGACAACCAGGCTATCCGAGACTCCGGCCTCCAGCATCCCTCTCTCTCCCCCAACCCTTCAGATATCGATCCGACGTGTTCGCGAACTGCGACGCGTCCGACGCTAAACTGCGTCCGGCAAAACAATCCGCTTCTCTTCCACGTCTGCGCGCAAGATTCGACTGAAAGGCGCGCACCTTCGGCATCCGCTCTTCGGCGCCGGGATTAGTCTTGTCTGACGCCTTCCTCAAGTTCCAATTCCCCTCCCCGAGGCGCGGCCGGCCCGGTCGCAACCAAAGCAGATGTGGCGGCACAAATGCAAGCAATCGACATCCTGGACAAGCTCGTTTCCTTCCCCTCCGTCGTCGGCACCCCGAACGACGCGATCGTCGACTGGGTCCGCAGCTATCTCGAGGCGCATGGTGCTATCGTCCACGTTCTGCCCGGACCCGAGGGGGATCGGGCCAACCTCTTCGCGACGCTTGGCCCGCGCGACACCGCCGGCTACGTCCTCTCCGGCCACATGGACGTCGTTCCGGCGACCGAACCCGGCTGGACCAGCGACCCGTTCCGCTTGCGCAGGGAGGCGAACCGCCTCTACGGGCGCGGCACCACCGACATGAAGGGCTTCCTTGCCGCCGCACTTGCGACCGTTCCGAAATTCGCCGGGCTGACGCTGGCGCGGCCGATCCATCTCGCCTTCTCCTATGACGAGGAGGCAGGTTGCCGCGGCGTTCCACATATGCTGACACGCCTTCCCGACCTTTGCGCACGGCCTCTCGGCGCGGTGATCGGGGAGCCGAGCGGGATGCAGGCGATCCTCGCCCACAAGGGCAAGGCGGCGGCGAAGGTGGCGATCGCGGGGCGCGCCGGCCACTCCTCGCGTCCCGACCTCGGGCTGAACGCGATCCACGGAATGGCCACGGTACTGGCGAAGGCGGTCGCCACGGCGACCGCGC
>DATGWU010000289.1:0-1735 GCA_035299345.1 Rhizobium sp. | reverse complement strand
CCGGGATGGCGGTGACGGACGGTGCGGCGAGCCCGTTCTCCGCGCTGCCGAAGGTCGCGGTGGTGGCGCCGAGATCGCTGAGACTCACTTCGACGAGGGCCCCGTTGGGGGAATCCGTCAAGAGGCTCGCCAAGCTACCATCCAAGATCGAGAACGAGAACAGATCGCTCGCCCCCGCCCAAGGAGTGTTCGTGGTCAATGTGAGGTTGAACGAAAGAAGCGTGCCGGGTATAAACTCCTGGTAGAACTCATTCAGCATCGCGTCGGAGGTCCCGAGTGTGACTGTCGATCCAAGATCGCCCGTGGCATCGCCCCACAACGTCGGGGTACCGACGGCGGAACCACCGCCGAACTGGAAGTTGCTCAACGTCGCCCAGTTCAGGCCGGAGCCGACGCCCGAGCCGTCACTGAACTGAAAATCCAGCGAGAATGGCCCGGACGAGCTCGACAGAAGTGAACTAGTATCGAGCGAGACGTTGTATGTAACCTGAGCGCTGGCGATAGCGGCTGCCGTCAGAGCGAGCAGTCCGGCGAGAGTCGAATTGCGAAGAAGATTCATGACAGAATGAGAATTGTGCTGGTTGATGTCGCTCAGGGTTTCGCACCGTCGGTCAGGAGGCGCGCGTCATAGGTGATGCCGCCGGAGGCAGGAACGGTGAACTCGAGGGAGACGCTCACCTGGGTACTGGCGGCGAGGGCGCCGGAAGTGACCTGCACGTACGGGCTACCGGTCGGGAGTTCGAGGTTGGTCTTGCCGGCCGAGTTCGACAGCGTCGTGTTGGCGGACAGCGAATCCAACACGAGATAGATCGGCCCCGTGACCGGGGTGGACCCGGTGTTCTTGATCGTGACCGTCTGGACATAGCGGTTGGTGCGACGATTGAGCACATAGCCGCCCTTGGTGATCTGGACCTGCGGCGTCATGTTCACGGCCGGATCGGCATAGACATCCATCGATGTCGAGGCCTTGGCCGTCGTAAGAACGATATCGTCGATGTAGTAGGTCGGCGCATCAGCTCCAGTCCAATTCTGGAAGTAGAGGTGCGTAAGATTCGAGACGCCGCCCACGCCCAGAGCCTTGAGCGAAAGTTCAACTTTGGTCCATTGATTCGCCGTCGGCCTGACCGAATTCCAAGTCGTTTTGATATTCCAGTCACCGCCGGGTTGGAAGCCGACGCCGATGTTTTGCCCGCCGGCGGTACCGCCGTGGATATAGAAGATCAGGGTGTTGTAGATCGAGGTATCCAACGCTGGTCCGCCGTTCGCCACGCCAAAAGCAGCCCAGGCACCGGGCGTAACAGAGATCGATTTCGTCCCGGAGTTGGCCTGCGCCGTGGCGGCCAAGTCATTCGTCGCCCAACCGGCCCAGTTATTCCAACCAGAGGCGAGGCTGTCACCGTAGATCTTATATTCAGTACCGACCTGGCCGGCGCGATCGACGATCGACATCTGGTAGCGAACGACTTTCCCGCTCCAGAAATAGAAGGCGAAGTTCAGGAGGCCCGGCTGGGCTTTCTCGAAGAGGAGCTTCGTGAGCGTGATCTTGTTGTTCGCATAGTCGGGAGTGTACGTGTCGCGCCACTGCTTGAAGGAGGTCCACGCGTGCGGCTCGATGCCAGTGCCGTCCGAGTACTTGGCTTCGACCGTCTTGAGCAGGTCGCCGTTGAAGGCGAGCGGCACGGGAATGTCGGCGCCGGTCTCGGTATCGACCGAAGAGGCAACCGGGGTATCGACA